>JBFWQN010000267.1:0-7218 GCA_050249405.1 Hyphomicrobiaceae bacterium
GCGAGCATACCGGAGTTGGGTGAGACTCTACCAACCGCTTCACGCACTATCCATGACGGTGATTTTCCTCTCGCCCGCGAAGGCGGGCAAGACGTTGATTTCCGCTCGTCATCCCCGCGAAGGCGGGGACCCACGACGGGGAGGTGCGACAGCGGGAGAGGCGGCCATTGCCCGCTGCGGAAGGCTTCCCTCCGCGTCGCTCGTGGGTGCCCGCCTGCGCGGGCATGACGTTGCAGGGTGAGAAGCTGCCGACCGCCTCTGTGCGAGCATATCGGTGTTGGGTGAGGAGTTGTGAACCGCCCCACGTCGAAAAGACTCAGGTTGGATCGGCCACCGTCAAATGCTCAAGTCCAGCAGGTTGTAGTCCTTGAGGCTGGCCTTGGCGGTCGCGTCCCACGTGCAGTTGATGCCGGCATCGGCGAGGGGCTTGTAGACGTAGGGTGTCTCGCCCGGAAAACGCTGGCGGCGGGCGTCGATGCCGTAGCCGATCAGCTTCGAGCGCTCGAGGATGCGCTCGGCCGTGTAGACGGCCCGGGCGGCATGCAGGCCGCCGGCCTCGACGCCGAGCACGGATTTGCGCCGGTGAAAACCCTGGTTGACGGTCACGCGCCAGTCCTTCGAGGTGTTGGCGAACGAGCCGTGCAGCGATTGGCGGTTGGTGACGGCGACGTCGCCGGGCTTGCACACGATCGGGACCGCCTCGGGAAGCCGCTCGGTGCCGGCCTCGGCCACCCACTTCCTGATGTCGATCTTGCCGAGCTTGTGCGATCCGGGAACGACCCAGACGCCGTTGGCGGGCGTACAGCCGTAGAGCTGCGCCATCATGTTGAAGCCGTGGGTGCCCTCGTCCCAGTCGGGGGCATTCCAGTGCGTGACGCCGTCCTGGTGCCATGCGACGGACGCGCCGAGGCCGGGCTCCTTGATGAACAACGCCTCGTTGAAGGGCGTAAAGTCGTCGCCGTTGATGGAGGCGACGATGCGCAGGAGATCAGGGTGGCCGTAGACGCGCAGGCAGGCCTCGGAGTGCTGGAGCGTGCCGAGGATCAGATAGACGACCTCGCTCGGCGCGTCGGCCGCGGCCTTCGGCTCGCGCATCTTGACGGGGTGGCGACCGTTGGCGAGCTCGGTGCCGCCGAAGGGGTCGCCGAGCGGCTTCGACCAGAACAGGCTCGGCGCCTGGAGGCCGTGAGCCAGTGCCGGCCGGCCGTGCTTGTCGACTGCGGCGTCCCTGGTGACGGGCAGGCGCTCCAGAATGTCCTTCACGTCGCGCTCGATGTCGGCGAGCTCGTCGGTCTGCAATACGCCCTCGAAAACGTAGAAGCCGACGCGCCAGTAGGCATCGAGGATGTCCTGTGCGAGGCGGCCGCTCGCGTCGAAGCGGATCGGACCACGGTTGCCGAGCGCGAAGGCCTTGCGCTCACCCTCGGCGAGATAGGCCTGCATGGCATCCTCCTCGGAGTCATGACCGCGGGCGGCACGCGTTGATGGCACGGCGGGCATGATCGACCTCCTCGAACGTCGGCAACCGGTCGGGTCCGGATCCTGTCTCCAGCTTCCGTCTCGCAACCGAACGGCGTCAAGTGCAGCCCGATGGGAGCCGGCGAGACACGCAGCAGTGCTGGTGTCGCGTACCTTCACAAGGGCAGCACGCTCTGCTCACCCCCACGCACTCAGCCCAGCCGCATTCCTGCCGGCGATGCGGCCGAAGGCGAGGCATTCGCCGAGGTTGCCGGTGCCCTGGTAGAGGTAGGAGTAGATCGAGCCGAGCTCGCCGGCGCTGTAGAGGCGTGGAATCGACGTACCATCAGGGCGGACGATCTCGGCCCGCTCGTTGCGGCGCGGGCCGCCCTGGGTGTTCAGCATCGAAGGGGAGAGCTCGATGGCGTAGTAGGGGCCCTTCGCCAGTGGCGTCAGCATGAGCTTGCGCCCGAACTCGGCGTCCTTGCCGGCAGCGCACGAGCCATTCCAGCGCGCGACGGTGGCTTCAAGCACGCCGGCATCCAAGCCAAGCTGGCTGGCCAAGGCGCCGATGCTGTCGGCCTTCCTGATCCAGCCCTTGGCGACCTCCTTCGCGTTGTCCTCGCTCCAGTCGTACTTCTCGATGATCTGGGTCCAGCCGTGGCTCGGCGTCTTGTCGTAGAGGGGGCCGGCCGAGAAGTGCACGTGGTCGAGGATCATGTACATCGGCACGGGCGTCGGCAGCGGCATCCAGCGGCCATTGATCGGCACCTTGCCGTGACGCGTCTTGAACTTCTCGTCGCAGAACCGGCGGCCGTCCGGCCCGACGACGATGGCGCCACCGGGCAGCACCTTGGAATAGTGGAAAGCCTGCATGGAGAACGAGGTAGGCACCTCCGGCACCTTCAGCGCCATCGATGGCCCGGCGTAGTTGTTCATGTGCCAGAGATCGGCGCCGACCATCTGGGCCATCGTGATGCCGTCGCCCTCGTTGAAGGGCGAGCCCGAGGTGTAGCAGTAGGGAACGCCCGGCAGGTAGTTGCGGATCATCTCCTGGTTGTTCTCGAAACCGCCGCAGGTGAGCACGACGCCCTTGCGAGCCTTCACGCCGATGGTCTTGCCCCGATGCTCGGCGCGGACGCCGAGGATCTCCTTGGTGAAGTCGTGCTGAATCAGCGCGCGGCCGGGCGCCTCGTAGAGCACGTCGATCGGGCGCTCGAGCACTAGGCGCTCGAAGGCCTTCCAGGTGAGGGAGTAGCCGTACGTCGGCCCGTCGTGGAACTTGTGCACGCTGTCCGAGCCCGGCAGCTCGGGAAACTCGATGCCGACCGGCGGATGCTGGTGCTCCTGCGGATCGCAGCCGAGGGAGGCGAGCCAGTCGTTGTTCTGCACCATCTCCTCGGCCCAGACTTTCACCATCGCCTCGGGCACGGCGAACTCGCCGCAGAGCGCAGTGAGGTATTGGGCGCCCTTCTCGACCGAGGAGGTGTTGAGATAGCCCTGGCCGGCGACACGGGTATTGCCCCCGTGCTTGCCCTCCGGTGCCTTCTCCAGCATCACGACCTTCGCGCCGAGCTCGTGTGCCGTCACGGCGGCTGCCATGCCGGCCGCACCGAAGCCCACCACGACGACATCGGCCTCGACATCCCAGGTCGCGGGCACGGACGGTAGCTGCTGCATGGCGGGGTTCCTGGTGGTGGGATAGGGCAGGAGGCGGCGCTCGCGCCGAAGGCGAGCGGAGCGGGCCGCAGGTTCGGTCGGCGGCTGTCGGATCGTCAAGACGCAGCAGTGTCCCGGGGAAACGCGCTCGAGGTCGGGCGACATTGACAGCGGCCTGACGAGGCGCACTGAATGAGGCTTCAAGCAAGGCTCGAGCCGGGATCGTACCGATGCATCGCAGGGAATTTCTTGCCACGTCGCTGGCGGCAGCCGTCGCGGCACCTTCGATCGTGCGCGCCGAGCCGAGGTGGCCCGAGAAACCCGTGCGGATCGTCGTGCCGTTCGCACCGGGCGGCTCGACCGACCATGTGGCGCGGCCATGGGCGGAGAAGCTCACCGAGGCCTTCGGCCAGCAGTTCGTCATCGAGAATCGCGGCGGCGCCTCGGGCATGATCGGCGCAGAGGCCGTCGCCAAATCTCAGCCGGACGGCTACACGTTCCTTCTCGCCACCTCGACGGCCATCGTCACGCTGCCGCTGTTGCGCAAGGTGGCGTACGATCCCAAGGCTTTCGTGCCGGTCGGACGGGTCGGTGACGCCGTGACGGGCTTCGTGGTCAACCCAGCGACCGGCATCAAGAGCTTCGCGGAGCTGATCGAGCACGCGCGCAAGAACCCGGGAAAGCTGGCTTTCGGATCGTCGGGCACGGCAACGGCGCCGCATCTGAGGTTCGAGCTCATGCGGCTCGCGACGGGCATCGATATCCTGCACGTGCCCTATCGCGGCGGCGCCGATACGCTGAACGACCTGCTCGCGGGCGCCATCCAGATCATGAACGAGTCGTCGAGCATGCCGCACGTGAAAGCCGGCAAGCTGACGCTGCTGAATATCAGCTATCCGCGGCGTCATCCCGAGTATCCCGACGTGCCGACGCTGACCGAGCTCGGCTATCCCGGCATCGACGGCAACTCGTGGTTCGGACTTTACGGAGTACGCGGCACGCCGCCCGGCATTTTCGAGAAGCTCAATGCCAAGCTGGTCGAGATCGGGAGCTCGGCCGCGATGCAGGCGCGGCTGCTCGGTGTCAGCGCCCTGCTGACACCGCAGACGCTGCCCGAGGTGTCGCGGCATCTCGAGGACGACTCGAAGGTGACAGAGCGGGTCGTCAGGCAAGCCGGCATCAAGATCGAATGAGCGGCGCCCGCGATCTGTCCGGGCTCCTATAGTCGGGGGGAAGGGCGGCGGGCGGCGCCACGAGGCTGGAAGCTCGCCTCGCCGAGGCCCGCGCCGCGAGCCTGCGGCCAGAGCGCGTGACCACGACCGTCAGCCCGGCAGGGCCGGGACGCGTCTCGAGAAGGCCGCGCGCCTGGGCTTCCTCCCAGACCATGAGGCGTGGACAGGACGTGCGCCAAGCGTCGAGTGCCTCGGCATACGTGCGCGGGGCTGCGGCGCACCAGAGGACGAGATCGCGGATCAGCGGCTCGAGGGTATCGGACATGGCGGACTCCCGGATGCCGATAGCGGAGGGCGACTTCCTACCATGAAACCGCCTTCGCCGTACCGGCGTCACCGTCAGATCCGCTCGCCCCAAAGGTCGTACTCGTCGGCGTGGACGATGCGGGCCCGGAGGAGATCGCCGGGTTTGGCGTCCGTCTCGCCGTTGAGAAAGACGGAGCCGTCGATCTCGGGCGCATCCCACTGCGAGCGGCCGACGGCGCCTTCGTTGTCCACCTCGTCGACGAGCACGTCGATCTCGCGGCCGATGCGCGCCTGCATGATGGAGGCCGAAATCTTCTGCTGCGCCGACATGAACCGGTGCCAGCGCTCCTCCTTCACGGCCTCGGGCACGGCGCCCGGCAACTCGTTGGCGGCAGCGCCGTCGACCGGCTCGTACTTGAAGCAGCCGACGCGGGCGAGGCGCGCTTCGCCCAGGAAATCGAGGAGAATCTCGAAATCGCGCTCAGTCTCGCCGGGGAAGCCGACGATGAACGTGGTGCGAAGCGCCAGATCGGGCACCGTCTTGCGCCAGGCGGCGATTCGCTCGAGCGTTTTCTCCTGGTGGGCGGGCCGCCGCATCGCTTTCAAAACGGCGGGGCTCGCATGCTGGAACGGGATGTCGAGGTAGGGCAGGATCTTGCCCTCCGCCATCAGCGGGAGGACCTCGTCGACGTGCGGGTAGGGGTAAACGTAGTGTAACCGGATCCAGGCGCCGAGCGAGCCGAGCTCCTGGGCGAGCGTGCGGAAGCGAGCGGCGATGGGGCGGCCCTTCCAGCTGCTCTCGGCATATTTGATATCGAGGCCGTAGGCGGAGGTGTCCTGGCTGATGACCAGCAGCTCCTTGACGCCGGCCTTCACCAGCCGCTCGGCCTCGGTCATGACGTGGGCGATGGGGCGGGATGCGAGCCGGCCGCGGATCGACGGGATGATGCAGAACGTGCAGCGGTTGTTGCAGCCTTCGGAAATCTTCAGATAGGCGTAGTGGCGAGGGGTGAGCTTCAACCCTTCCGGTGGCACGAGATCGACGTAGGGGTCGTGCAGCGGCGGCACGGCGGCGTGCACGGCTTCCATCACCGCCTCGTACTGGTGCGGGCCCGTCACGGCCAGAACGCCAGGGTGGGCGCCGAGAATCTTGTCCTTCTCGAGTCCGAGGCAGCCGGTGACGATGACGCGGCCGTTCTCGGCCAGCGCCTCGCCGATGGCGGCCAGGCTTTCCTCCTTGGCGGAGTTCAGGAAACCGCAGGTATTCACGATGACGGCGTCGGCACCCTTGTAGTCGGGCACCAACTCGTAGCCCTCGGCGCGCAGGCGCGTGACGATGCGCTCGCTGTCGACCAGCGCTTTCGGACATCCCAGCGAGACGAGGCCCACCTTGGGCGCCACAGGCTTGGCGCGCGGCGCGGCCCGGCGCGTTGCCGGCGAGGCCTTCTGCGGCGAGCGGCGAGCGCGCGGCGGGGCGGTTGCGGTCGGAGTTTTGGCCATGCCGGCGCTTTTAGCGGTGCCTCGCCAGCTGCGCAATGGCGCCCCCGAAAACCGGCTCCAGCCCTGCCGGCCGATCAGGCTGCCTTCTTGTCGCCCGCTGGAGAAAGCTGCTCGGGCCTCGTCGCCTTCATCTCCAGGCGGTCCCGCTCCTGCTCGATCGGTCCGAGCAGCCAGACGGTCAGGAAGACCAAGACCGACATGCCCGCAACGCTCAGGAAAGTGCCGAGGATCGGCTCGTCGACCAGCGCCAGCGTTGCTTTTGTCATCAAGGCCGTCGTGACCACCAGCGCTGCGACGAGCAGCAGCGCGATAGCCGTCGCGGTCCATTCGCTCGCCCAGGCTCCGGATGCCGCCGAGCGGCACTTCCTGGCGAACGTCACGAGGCAAAATCCGACGCCGAGTGCGCCGGCGATGCCAACGACAGCTGAAAAAGCGATCTCATTCACGAGCGGCTCCTGACCTCGACGATGAAACAGGAGCCAATTCATCTGCTTTTTCTAGGTTGCCGCGAAAGTAAACACCGAAATCGACGGCATATAGTTCTCGTATGCGAATCCGGCCTCGACGGGCTGATGCAACGCGAAGGCGGCGCGACCGCCCTGCCGGGGTACTGGCCTGCGGAGTGGCGGGCGCCTACGCTCCGGAGAGCCACGTTTGCAGGGAGCCCCGACATGACGAGCCGCCGTATCGAGATGCGCATTGCCGAAAGAGGTCCGTTCGCTGGTGGAATCAGCTTCGGCGAGGCCGGCGCCTACGAGCGGCTGAGAGGACGGGCGCACATGGCTGTCGATCCGGCCGCGCCCGATCTCGCCGGCGTGGTCGATCTGGACAAGGCGCCGCGCGATGCCGAGGGGCTCGTGCATTACTCGACGGACGTGCTGATCCTGAAGCCTGTCGATGCGGCGCGGTCGAACCGGCGCTTGTTCTTCGATTGGGGCAACCGCGGCAATATCCGCTGCCTGCAGTTCTTCAACGATGCGCCGGGCTCGAACGATCCGAGATCCGCCGCCCATGCCGGCAACGGCTTCCTTTTCCGCCGTGGCTACACCGTGGTCATGGCCGGCTGGCAGGCGGATCTGCTGCCGGGTGACAACCGCTTTCTCCTCGATGTGCCCGTGAGATC
>JBFWQN010000268.1:0-7213 GCA_050249405.1 Hyphomicrobiaceae bacterium
ACCGGGTCCTCCTCCGCGGCCATCATGGTTCCGTAGAGCGTGATCGAGCGCGCCTGCTCCAGCGCCGTGAACATATCCACCGACCTGTGCTGCAGGACCTGGAACGAGCCGATCGCGACACCGAACTGCTTGCGCGTCTTCAGGTACTCCACGGTGGCCTCGTGCAGGCATTCCATGCATCCGACGGCCTCGGCCGCGAGGAATGCGATCGCCTCGTCGGCGGTCCGCTCGAGGGCCGCCAGGCCACCGGCCGGGTCGCCAAGAGCGTCGCCGCTCGCAACCTTGACGCTCGACAGCGCGATGTCGGCGGCCCGCCGGCCGTCCTGTGTCGGATAGCCCCGGATCGACACGCCCGGGGCCTTGGCATCGACGAGGAACAGGCCGATGCCGCCCTTGGCCCGCCGGTCGCCCGAGGTGCGGGCGGAGACGATCAGCTTGCCGGCGCTATCGCCATTGAGCACGACCAGCTTCTCGCCTTCGAGAACGTAGCCGCCGGCGCCATCCGGCCTTGCGGTCGTGGCGACGTCGAAGAGGTCGAAACGCGATTGCCGCTCCTGGAAGGCGAGCCCCAGCGTCAGCTCTCCCGAGGCGATCTGCGGGACGAGCCGCTCCCGCTGGCCGGCCGATGCGGCATGGCGGACGATTCCCCCTCCAAGCACCACGGTGGCGAAGTAGGGCTCGAGCGCCAGCGTCCGGCCGATCGCCTCGCCGACGATCATCATCTCCACCGAGCCCTGCCCGAGGCCACCGTCGGCCTCGTCGAACGGCAACGCCAGCAGGCCCTGGTCCGCCAGCTCCTGCCAGCCGGCAGCGCCGAAGCCCCCTGGCTCTCGCATCATCTCGGCGCGCGTGCGCACGACGTCCGGATAACGGCGGGCCAGCAGACCGCCGACACTATCCTTCAAGAGCTTCTGCTCGTCGGTAAGATCGAGATCCATCGCTTGTGATCCTGTTGCGGAGCAGATGTGCAGACGCGCTCCGGTTGACCGTCAGAGCCCGAGCACCGCCTTGGCGATGATGTTGTGCTGGATCTCGTTCGTTCCGCCGTAGATCGACACCTTGCGGTTGTTGAAATAGCTCGGCGCCAGCGGCGTCGCCCAGTCGATGCCGACAGAGCCCTCGTTGTGACCGAGGTCGTCGGCGTCCGGCTGCGCATAGGGCAGCGCCAGGGGGCCGGCCACCTCCATCAGCAGCTCGGTCGTCGCCTGCTGCAGCTCCGAGCCCTTGATCTTCAGGATCGACGACGCCGGGTTCGGCGTGCCGCCCCGTCCCGATTTCCTGTCCTCGGATATGATCCGCAGCTGCGTCATCTCGAGCGCCTTCAGCTCGACCTCGACCATGGCGACCTTCTCGGCGAACTGCGGATCGTCCATCAGCGAGCCGTCGCCGCAGGGCACCAGCCGCGCCAGCTCCTTGATGCGCGCGACGCGCATTTTCGACGTGCCGACGCGGGCGATGCCGGTGCGCTCGTTGCCGAGGAGGTACTTGGCGCAGTCCCAGCCCCGGCCCTCCTCGCCGACGAGGTTCTCGACCGGAACCTCGACATTGTCGAAGAACACCTCGTTGACCTCGCGGCCACCGTCCATCGTGATGATCGGCCGCGTCGTGATGCCCGGCGTCCTCATGTCGATCATCAGATAGGAGATGCCGAGCTGCTTCTTCGCTGCACCGGGGTCGGTCTTCACCAGACAAAAAATCCAATCGGCGTATTGCGCGAGCGTCGTCCAGATCTTCTGCCCGTTGACGACGTACTTGTCGCCCCGGCGAACGGCTGTCGTCTTGAGCGAGGCGAGGTCGGACCCCGACCCCGGCTCCGAGAAGCCCTGGCACCAGAAGTCGTCGCAGGCCGCGATGCGGGGCAAATGATATTTCTTCTGCTTCTCGGTGCCGAACTGGATCAGCACGGGCCCGTGCATCGTGACGTTGAAGCCCACGGGAGCCGGAACACCGTTGGTCTGCATCTCCTCGCCGAACATGTAGAACTGGACGGGCGACCAGCCGGTGCCGCCCCACTCGACGGCCCAGCCGGGCGTCGCCCAGCCGCGCTTGTGCAGCGTCTTGTGCGACGTGACGATGTCGTCCTTCGTCAGCTCGCGGCCTTCTATGACCTTGCGCCGGATCGAGAGCGGCACCTCGGTCTGGAAGAACCGCCGCACCTCGTCGCGGAATGCCAGCTCGTCTGCCGTGAATCGCAAATTCATGTCTGGCTCCATCGAGGGGACGATCGACTGCGGCATTCAACTTCAGCGGCGGCATCGGCGCAAGGCCACGCGCGCGGCAACACAGGACGCGCCTCTGCTTGTGCATGTCCCTCGCGCGACCTCACCCGACGCAGCAACGCCTCTCGGCAACAGTGCCATTGACAGTGACTGCGATCGCACCGGATAGTTTCGATGTCGGCGGCGCGAGCCTGACCAGACATAATAAAATACTGACCCCAGGGAGGTCGCCAATGGTGGTGCGCTTGCAGGCTTTTGTGCCTGCATTGACGGCTTGTGCCGCGCTACTCGCATCGAGCCCGCTCGCAGCCCAGGAGCCGAAGGGCACCCTGGTTTTCGCGGTCGAGACGCTGGCAGCGCAGACCCTGGACCCGATCCTCGAGCAACGCCCCGGCAACGCCGTCTATCAGGCCGTCATGTTCGACAGCCTCGTCGGCTTCGATATCGACAAGGGAGGCGTCGGTCCAGGCGTCGCCGAGAGCTGGTCGATGGCCGACGACGGTCTGTCCTGGACGTTCAAGATTCGTCCGGGCCTGAAGTGGCACAACGGCGACCCGCTGACCGCGCACGACGTGAAATTCAGCCTCGAGCGCACCATGTCGCCGGATTCGCGCGCCGCGGCGGCAGCAACCATGCGGCGCTCGATCAAGAGCATCGATGTGCTCGACGATCTGACCGTGCGCGTGAGCACCAACGGCACCCAGCTCGGGCTTCCCGCCTCGCTCAGCCGGGCGGTGGCGCCGGAAGGCTCGATCATGCCGAAGGCCTACATCGAGAAGGTGGGCGCCGAGGAGTTCCGCAAGAAGCCCATCGGAAGCGGCCCGTGGAAGTTCGTGCGCAACGTGCCGGGAGATCGGCTCGAATTCGAGGCCGTCGAGCACGAGCACTGGCGCGGACGGCCGAAGTTCAAGAACCTGCACATTCTCCTGGTGCCCGAGGAGTCGACGCGTGTCGCCATGGCGCGCACTGGCGAGGCAGCCATCGCCTCGATCAGCCCGGAGACGATCCGTGGCGCGGAGCGCGGCGGCTTGAAGGTCGTCTCGGTGCCCTCGACGATGCAGGCGGTGTTCCAGGCCTGGGGCACGTGGCGTCCGGAATCCAAGGACAGCCCACTGGCCAAGAAGCGCGTGCGCCAGGCCCTGTCGCTGGCTATCGACCGCAAGCAGGTGATCGAGCACGTGATGGCCGGATACGCCAATATCCCGCGTCCGTACTCGACATTCGCCTATTCCGACAGCGTCAGCGTCGACCGCTGGAAGAAGTGGGCAGACGAGAACTTCCGCTACGATCCGGAGCTCGCGAGGAAGATCCTCGCCGAGGAAGGCTATCCGAACGGGTTCGAGCTCAAGTTCGCGAATACCGCGTTGCCCGGGACGCAATTCATGGTGGCGGTCGGCACCGCCGTCGCCGACATGTGGCAGAAGATCGGCCTCAAGGTCACCACCAAGCATTACGAGTGGGGCTCGTTCCCGCCGCTGGTCCGCGCCGATGATCAGTCTCAGCTGACCGGCTGGGTCTCCATGTACCGGACTGTCGGCCGTCCCGATGCGCCATGGCGTTACAACGCGGCTTTCAATCCCGAAAGCAACGAGCGCCTTTTCGGCGACAAGAATAATTGCAACGCCGACTGCACCCGTTTCGTCGAGCTGTATCGAGGCGTGATCAACGAGCGCGATGCGAAGAAGCGCACCGAGATCAACGATGCCATGATCGAGCATGTGGCGAACAGCTGGCTTTCGATCCCGATCATCGAGGGGATGGGATATTACGCCATCAATGCGAAGAAGGTCGGCGAGTTCGCGCCAATCCCCGGCCGCCACGAGCTCGGCGATGTGTTCGAGCGCATCCCGCAGCCCGACGCGAAACCCTGGCCGAAGAAATAGCCGCCGTCGTCGCTGAGGCAGCGCCAGCGCCGAAACGAGCCGTCCGTCACATCACCTCGCCGAGAGACAAGACATGGGTCGCTTCATTGCCCGCCGCTTGTCGCAAGGCCTGTTGCTGCTTTTGCTGGTCGCGGGCGTGGTCTTCGTCCTCGGCCGCATGACCGGCAATCCTGTCGACCTGATGCTGCCGGAGGATGCGACAGCCGATGATCGGCTCAGGATGATCCAGGCTCTCGGTCTCGACGGACCCTGGCATACGCAGTTCCTGACCTTCATCGGCAACGCGCTGCACGGCGATCTTGGAACCTCGATACGCATGCGGCAGCCCGCCGTCGAGGTCTTCCTCTCGCGGCTGCCCAACACGCTCGCCATCATTCCCTGGGCCTTGCTTCTTGCCATGGTGGTCGGCATCCCGCTCGGCGTCTTGGCCGCGCTCAATCGCGGCAACCTGATCGACCGGGCCGCCGGCACGATCGCCGTTCTCGGCATCGCCACGCCCAATTTCTGGCTCGGCATCGTGCTGATCTTCGTCTTCAGCGTCGAGCTCGGCTGGCTGCCGTCGGGCCGGATGGGCGGCCCCGACCACTACATTCTGCCGGTCATCACGCTCGGCACGTTTCTCACCGCCGGCTTCATGCGCCTGACGCGCTCGAGCATGCTCGACATCATGGAGAGCGAGTTCGTGAAGCTCGCGCGCATCAAGGGGCTCTCCGAGACCGTCGTCATCTGGAAGCACTGCCTGCGCAACGCCTTGATCCCGCTGCTCACCTTGTGGGGCGTTTTCGTCGGCAACCTCATCACCGGCGCCATCGTCACGGAAACCGTGTTCGCCTGGCCGGGTGTCGGACGGCTGACCTACGAGGCCGTCATCTATCGCGACTTTCCACTGCTGCAGGCCGTGATCATCATGAAGTCGATCCTGATCCTGTCGATCAACCTGCTGGTCGACATCCTCTATGCCTACGTCGATCCGCGCATCAGGCTGAGCTAGGGAGACGACATGCGCCGCCTTCCCTGGATTCCCATCCTGATCATGACCACCGTGGCGCTCATGGCCGTGCTCGCGCCGTTGCTGGCGCCGCACGACCCCATCGGCCAGACGCTGAAGGACAAGCTGTTGCCGCCCTTCTGGCTCGAGGGCGGGGAGCCGAGGTATCTGCTCGGCACGGATGCCTTCGGCCGCGATATCCTGAGCCGCCTCATCTACGGAGCCCGTGTCAGCCTCATCGTAGCGGTTCTGGCGCTCACGGTCGGCGGCGGCATCGGCCTCACGATCGGCATCGTCGCCGGCTATCTCGGCGGCGTCGTCGAGACCGTGCTCATGCGGCTCGTCGACGCCGCCTTCACATTCCCCGCAATCCTCTTCGCCCTCCTGCTCGCGGTCACGATGGGGCAGGGTCTCTTCACGCTGGTCCTCGCCATCAGCCTGCTGCTCTGGGCGAGCTTCGCCCGCATCATCCGCGGCGAGGTGCTGGCCCTGAAGCAGCGCGATTTCGTGGCTCTCGCCAAGGTGCGGGGCTGCTCGACGCTGCGCATCATGGCCACTCATATCCTGCCCAACGTGCTCAACACGTTCCTGGTCCTGGTAACGCTCAACGTCGGCGTCGTCATCATCGCCGAGGCGTCGCTCTCGTTCCTCGGGGCCGGCATCCCGCCACCGACGCCGACCTGGGGACTGATGGTCTCGGAAGGCCGCGGCAACATCGCCGATGCCTGGTGGGTTGCCCTGATCCCCGGCATCGCCATCACCCTGCTCGTCCTGTCGGTCAATCTGTTTGGCGACTGGCTGCGCGACCGGCTCGACCCGAGGCTTCGTCAGCTATGAGCAGCGACATCGTGCTCGAGGTGCGTGATCTCGCCACCTACTTCGAGCTGCGGCGGGGCGTGGTGAAGGCCGTGGACGGGATCAGCTTCGACCTACGCCGCGGCGAGGTGCTGGGCCTCGTCGGCGAATCCGGCTGCGGCAAGAGCCTGACGGCCCTCTCCATCATGCGGCTCCTGCCCAAGGGCAGCGCCCGAACCGTGCGCGGCGAGGTGCGCCTCGGCGGCGAGAATATCCTTGCCCTTCCCGCCAGCCGGATGCGCGAGATCCGCGGCCGGCGCATCTCCATGATCCTGCAGGACCCGCAGACATCGCTCAATCCGGTCTTCACCATCGGCGACCAGCTGCGAGAGGCGATCCTCCGCCGCGCCCCCGCCAAGACGGCAGAGATCATGAAGGAAGCGGTGGCCGCACTCCGCCGCGTCGAGATCGCCGCCCCCGAGAGCCGCATCCGGCAATACCCCCACCAGATGTCGGGTGGCATGAAGCAGCGCGTCGTCGGCGCCATCGCCATGAGCGGCGAGCCCGAGGTGCTCATCGCCGACGAGCCGACCACCGCCCTCGACGTCACGATCCAGCTCCAATACCTGAAGCTGCTGAAACGTCTTCAGTCGGAAACCGGGATGGCGATCCTCTTCATCACGCACGACTTCGGCGTCGTGGCGCGGCTCTGCGACCGGGTCGCCGTGATGTATGCGGGGCGCATCGTCGAGTGTGGTCCCGTCGCCGAGGTTTTCGAGCGTCCGGCTCATCCCTACACGCGCGCGCTGATCGCCTCGGTGCCGAAATTGACGGGGGATCGCGGTCGGCTCGCGACGATCGAAGGCCAGCCGCCCTCGCTGCTCGACTTGCCACCGGGATGCCGTTTCGCGCCGCGTTGCTCCTTCGCCGAGCCGCAGTGCATCGCCGCCTATCCCCCGGCTGACGCGGTCGGCCCGGAGCACACCGCTTCCTGCTGGAGGTCCGACACGCGATGAGTGACGAGCCGCTGCTGCGCGTCGAAAGCTTGAAGAAGCATTACCCCGTTACCAAGGGCATCCTCCTCACGCGCACGCTCGGTCACGTGAAGGCCGTCGATGGCGTCTCATTCTCGCTCCGCGCCGGCGAGACGGTTGGCCTCGTCGGGGAGTCCGGCTGCGGCAAGACCACGACATCGAAGCTCATCCTCAATCTCGAGGCGCCGACAGAGGGCCGGATCCTTCTCGCCGGCACGCCGATCCACGACCTCCGCGGCGACGCTCTGATCGCCTATCGCGCGACTGTGCACGCCGGCGTCCAGGATCCCTGGG
>JBFWQN010000269.1:0-7211 GCA_050249405.1 Hyphomicrobiaceae bacterium
CATTCTCTTCATGTCGTCGGTGATGCTGCCGCTCTTCCTTCCCGAGGGTGTCTCTTTCGACAAGCTGTTGCGCGCGCTCATCGGCGTGATGCTGTTCTCCGGGGCCTACATGGCCGAGACCATCCGTGGCGGGCTGCAGGCCATTCCGCGCGGACAGTACGAGGCGGCCGACGCGCTGGGGCTGTCGTTCACGCAGAAGATGGGCCTCATCGTTCTGCCGCAGGCGCTGAAGCTGGTCATACCCGGGATCGTCAACAGCTTCGTCGGGCTCGCCAAGGATACGAGCCTCGTGCTGATCATCGGAATCTTCGACCTGCTCGGCATCGTGCAGGCGGGCCTTACGGACGCCAAGTGGTTCGCCCCCAACACGGCCATGACCGGCTACGTCTTCGCCGGCTTCATCTTCTGGGTGATCTGCTTCTCGATCTCGCGATATTCGGCATGGCTCGAGCAGCGGCTCTCGGCAGGCGATCGCCGGTAGCGACGTGGGGATGGCGCAGCGAGTCGCGGCGTCACCCTGCTGCGAGGCCCAGCAGCGATCGCGCGGCTGCCGCGACGTCGCCTCGCTCGGCCGAGGCGGCAAGCCGGTGCCATTCGATCGGGCCCGATAGGGCGGCGAGCTGGCGCTCCACGATCTCGGGTGTCGCGTCGGATGCGTCGCCGGCTCGGGCTGCGACGCGGGCCTTCATCGCTTCCGGCGGCGCCTCGAGCCACAGCCCGTCGAAGCGGACACCCGCGTCGGCGGCGACTTTCTCGAGGCGGGCGCGCTCCGACGCACGGTCGAGCACGGCATCGATCACGACAGAGTGCCCGGCGCCGAGCGCGATCGCTGCGCGGGCGGCGAGGCGCGTGTAGACAGCGGCCGAGGCGGCGGGTGTGTAGGCGGAAGGCGGCAGGCGCTCGAGCTCGCCGACGCCTGCGAGCTGCTTGCGGACGACGTCGGACCTCAGGTGCAGCGCGCCCGGAACGGGACCGATCGCCGGCGCCAGCGCGGCAGCGAGCGTCGTCTTGCCGGTGCCGGAGAGCCCGCCTACGGCGACGAGGCGAGGCGGCGGCGGCGCCAGATAGCCGAGCGCCAGGTCGAGCGTCTGCCGCGCGTGCGCCTCGGTCGCCGCCCGCACCTCCCAGGACTGGATGTGTGCCCGGTCGAAGGCGACCATGGCCCGGACTGCCGCCCTGAGGCCGATGAACAGCGGCAGTGCCGCCAGTCCGGCGATGTCGAGATCGCGTCCGGAGCCAGCCAGATAGCGGTCGAGCACGACATGGGCGGCGCGCCGCTGCCCGCGCCGGTCCAGGTCCATCAGCAGGAACGCCAGATCGTAGAGCACGTCGATGGTGGCCAGCGCCTCGTCGAACTCGATGGCGTCGAACAGGACGGGCCGCCCCTTCCAGAGCACGATGTTGCCAAGATGCATGTCGCCGTGGCAGCGCCGCACGAGTTTTGCGTCCGCGCGCTCCGCCAGCAGCCCGGCGACGCGTGCCAAGCGGGCTTCGGCCAGCGATCGGAAGCGCGCCACCTGCGCCCGTCCGTCCGCAATGTCCGCTGCCGGGCGGTCGAGGCTCTCGGCCACGCTCGCTACGATCCTGGCGAGGTGCGCTGCGTGCTCGGCCGGCACTTGGGGTGCCGCACGGCCATGCGCAGCAAGCACCGTCGCAGCGAGATCGGCCGCGAGCTCGTCGCCGATGCCCTGCGTCTCGGCGATGCTGGAGAGGACGTCCGATTCCGGAAAGCGGGCCATCACGACGGCCCACTCCACCGGCTCGCCGGTGCCGCCGATGGCGAGCGATCCGTCCGCCCCGCGCGTGATGGCGACGACGCCGCGATAAATCTCCGGCGCGTTCGGCCGGTTGATCTCGATCTCGCGCCGGCAGTAGGCCTCGCGGCGCTCGAGCGTCGAGAAATCGAGATAGGCAAGGCGCACCGCGCGCTTGATCTTCAGCGCCCCGTCGCCTGCGAGAAAGACGAGCGCTCCGTGGGTCTCGACGGTGTCGACCCGGGCGGGCCGCGTCGACCAGCTCGCCGGATCCGAGAGAAAGGCGATCACCTCCGCCTGATCGGTCTGCCGCTCGCCCTCGCTCGCCATCCGTGCGCGCTCCTACTCGTAGCCGGGCGGAGGCACGAAGCCTGCGATCTCGCGCTCGACGTGGCGGCTGAAGGCCGTCGCCCACTTGTCGCGACCGCTCGCCGCTATGGCCTGGTAGCCGACAGGCAGCCCCGAGCGCGTGAGGCCTGCCGGCCCGACCGTCGAGGGCAAATAGACCACGCCGGAATAACCCGCCCAGAACAGCTGATCGGTGGTCGGCACGCGCTTGTTGTTGACCGTTATCAAGCGCTGCCAGCGCTCGCCCTTCTGGTCGTGTGGCCACGCAGCCGAGGCCGCAGCCGGGCAGAGCAGCACGTCCCAGTCGGCGAAGAAGGCGTTCATCTGGCGCCGAAGCTTCATGCGCTCGTTGTTGAGGCCGAGCCACTCGCGATGCGAGAGCGCGCAGCCTTTCACCATCTGCTCGAGGTACGGCACCTTGCCCGGGCCGAGCTTTTCGGCAGCCTCCCGCCAGCGGGCGATGTCGGAGTCGGGCGTCCGCGCCGAGGTGGCGGCGCGAAGCAGCCACACGTAGACCTCGTGCAGACGGCGCGTGTCGACCTCGGGCTCGATCTCCTTCACCGTGGCTCCGGCGCGCGCAAGCGCGTCGACCAGCCCCTGCAGCGTGTCGGCATACTCGCCGTCGATCTCGGAGCTCGGGTCGGTCAGCTTCACGGCGATCCGCATGTCCTTCAGCGACCGCGCCGGACACGCGGGCAGTTCGAGCCTCCAGGCGACGCCATCGATCTCGTCCGGTCCCGCCATCGCGTCGAGCGCGAGGTCGAGGTCCTCGGCGCCGCGCGTCAGCGGCCCGATGGCCGAGATGTCGCCATAGGCGACAGAGCCCGGCAGCGCGTGCCCCTTCGGCGAGACGATGCCCCAGGTGGGCTTCAGGCCGAAAACGCCGCAGTAGTGCGCGGGGTTGCGGATCGATGCGCCGATGTCGCTGCCGGCGTCGATGCCGGTGAGGCCTGCCGCCAGCGCCGCCGCCGAGCCGCCCGACGATCCGCCGGGCGTGAGGGTCGTGTCCCAGGGATTGTTGGCGGTGCCGTAGACCGCGTTGTAGCTTTGCCAATCCGCGAGCATCAGCGGCACGTTGGTCTTGCCGAAGAGGACGACGCCCGCCTTCTCCAGCCGCTCCACCGAGAGCGCGCTCGTCTCCGTCACGTTGTCCTTCAGGGCCGGATCGCCCCAGGTCGTCGGCGAGCCGGCGACGTTATAGCTCTCCTTGATGGTCATGGGCACGCCGTGGAGCGGGCCCCATATCTCGCCTTTCGCCAGCGCGGCGTCGGCCGCCTTGGCACGGGCGCGGGCACGCTCGCGGTCCTGCCAGACGATGGCGTTGAGCGTCGGGTTGAAACGGTCCACGCGGGCCAGGAAGTGCTCGAGCACCTCGCCTGCCGTCGCCTTGCGCTCGCGGATCAGCCGGGCGATCTCGGCGGCGGACTTCCAGTGCAGCTTGTCCATGGCGGTTCTCCTCGGGCACAAGTATGGGAGCCGCCGAGTGGCGGGCAACGCCAAAAATCAGGCCACGAGGACGGGAAAAGCGATGCGCATCGCCGTGGGCGGCTTCGAGCACGAGACCAACACTTTCGCACCCGTGAAGGCGGACTACGAGGCCTTCGCCGTGGCCAAGAGCTTTCCGCCGCTCTGCCGGGGCGACGACATGCTCGCACGGCTCGCCGGAAAGAACCTGTCGGCCTCGGGCGCCATCGCGACGCTGCGCGCCGCAGGCGCAGAGGTGGTGCCACTGCTCTGGTGCACGGCGACGCCCTCGGCGCATGTGACGAAGGATGCCTTCGAGCGGATCACGGGCGAGATGCTGGCCATGATCGCCGCCGCAGGCCCGCTGGACGGCATCTGCCTCGAGCTGCACGGCGCGATGGTGTGCGAGCACGTCGACGACGGCGAGGGCGAGCTGCTGCGCCGCCTGCGTGCCCAGGTCGGCAAGGATCTGCCGGTCTCCGTCGCGCTCGACCTCCACGCCAACGTCACGCCGGCCATGATCGAGCACGCCGACTACATGGCCATGTACGAGCGTTATCCGCATACCGACATGGCCGAGACGGGCGCGCGTGCGGCGGTCGGGCTGCTCGCCATCATCGCGGCCGGCAGAAAGCCCGCGAAGGCCTTCCGCCAGATCGACTTTCTCATCCCGATCAACGGCGGCACGACGGAGATGGGGCCTGCCCACGACATCTACACCGGCCTGATGCCCGAGATCGTGCGAGCGACGCCGGGACTCGCGGGCCTGTGCTTGGCGTCCGGATTCCCGCATGCCGACTTCCACGATTGCGGGCCGAGCGTCTTTGCCTATGCCGATACGCAGGAGATCGCGGATGCGGCCGCCGACCGGCTGGCAGCAGAGGTGCGCCGCCGCGAGGCGGACTTCCTGCCCGAGTTCTATGCCGCGCCGGAGGCTGCTCGCCGTGCACTCGAGCTGGCGCGGACGGCGAGGAAGCCGATCGTCATTGCCGATACGCAGGACAATCCGGGCGGCGGCGGACCCGGCGACACGACGGGGGTGCTGCGCGCATTGATCGATGCCGGCGCGAGAGGAGCCGTCATCGGCGCCATCATCGATGCGGAGACGGCCGCTGCCGCGCACGCGACCGGCGAAGGCAACAGCGGTCCGTTCGCCATCGGCGGCAAGCGGCTCCCTGGCGACAAGCCGGTGGAGACACGGGCCAAAGTGCTGCGCGCTCGATCCGACGGATGGACAGCGGTCGGCGCCATGAAGGCCGGGATGCCGGTCGATCTAGGGCTCACCGCGCTGCTCGAGATCGAGCCGTCGGGGGTGCTCGTCGCGGTTGCCTCGCGCGTCGCCCAGACCATGGACCGCTCGATCTTCGCGCACCTGGGGCTCGTCCCGGAGAAGCTGCCGATCATCGCGGTGAAGAGCTCGGTGCATTTCCGGGCCGACTTCACGCCGCTCGCCGAGACGATCGTCGTCGCCAAGGCGCCAGGCCCCGTGGCCATCGATCACACGGAGCTGCCCTACGCGAAACTCCGGCCGGGGCTGAGGACGATGCCGCGGAGCGCCTGAGCCAAGCAGCCCGACAATCCGGCAGCCAAGTCGAAATTCGGTCGCCATTCGAGGCATCGAAAGCCCATGCGCGGCTTGACCCTTTTGATCGGTGCCCGCAAATTGGGCGCGTGGCGGGCTCCGTCGGCCCGACCGACCGCACGGTCGTATCGCCGTGGCGAATATAGGGAGAACAATCGTATGAAGTGGACCTGGAAGCTCGCCCTCGGCGCGGCCATGATCGCGTCGTCGGTGGCAGGGGCAGCCGCCGAGAAGACCCTCCGCTTCGTGCCGCACTCGGACCTCAAGATCCTCGATCCGATCTGGACCACGGCCTATATCGTCCGCAATCACGGCTACATGGTCTACGACACCCTTTTCGCCATGGACGAGAAGGGCGAGATCAAGCCGCAGATGGTCGGCAAGTACGACATCTCGCCGGACAAGCTCACCTACACGCTGACCCTTCGCGACGGGCTTCTCTGGCATGACGGCGCGCCGGTCAACTCCGAGGATTGCGTTGCATCCATCAAGCGCTGGGGCGCCAAGGACTCCATGGGCCAAAAGCTCATGACCTTCGTGTCGGCACTCGAGTCGCCGGATGCCAAGACCATCGTCATCAAGCTCAAGCAGCCGACAGGGCTCGTTCTGCTCGGGCTCGGCAAGCCGTCGTCGAACGTTCCCTTCATGATGCCGAAGCGGGTCGCCGAGACGGATCCCAACAAGCAGATCGAGGATTTCACGGGCTCCGGGCCGTTCGTGTTCAAGAAGGACGAGTGGCAGCCGGGCTCCAAGATCGTCTACGCCAAGTTCGACAAGTACGTGCCGCGGTCGGAGCCGCCGTCGGCTCTGGCAGGCGGCAAGGTGGTGAAGGTCGACCGCGTCGAGTGGCGGCCGATCCGCGACCACCAGCAGGCGGTCAACGCGCTCATCGCGGGCGAGATCGACGCCATCGAATCGCCGCCACACGACCTGCAGCCGCTGATCAAGGCGGACAAGAACATCTACTCGTTCGACTGGAACCCGCTCGGCAACCAGTTCACGTTCCGCTTCAACGTGCTGCACAAGCCGTTCGACAACCCGAAGATTCGGCAGGCGCTGTTTTACGCCTTCAACCAGGAGGATTTCCTGAAGGCGGTGGTCGGCAGCCCCGAGTACTACAAGCTTTGCAAGTCGTTGTTCATCTGCGGCACGCCGCTCGAGACGACCGCGGGCATGGAGGACAAGCTCGAAAGCAATATGAAGAAGGCCCGGGAGCTGCTGAAGGAGGCAGGCTACGACGGCACGCCGGTCGTGCTCATGCACTCGACCGACCTGCAGGTGCTGACCAACCTCGCGCCCGTCGCCAAGTCGCTGATGGAGAAGGCGGGCATGAAGGTCGACATGCAGTCGATGGACTGGCAGACGCTGGTCGCCCGCCGGGCCAAGAAGGACGCGCCCGACAAGGGCGGATGGAACGCGTTCCTGACCTCGTGGGTGTCGGCGGACATGCTCAACCCGGTGATGCAGGGCTTCCTCAACGCCGGCTGCGAGAAGGCCATGTTCGGCTGGCCGTGCGACAGCGAGATCGAGAAGCTGCGCGACGACTTCGCCAAGGCCACTGATGCGGCCAAGCAGAAGGAGATCGCGGCAGCCGTGCAGAAGCGCGTCGCCGAGTATCCGACGCACGTCCATCTCGGGCAGTGGAACAACGCCGGTGCCTACCGCAAGGGGGTCGAGGGCGTGCTGGCTGCGCCGGCGCCCGTCCTCTGGAACATCTCGGTGAAATGAGAGCCTGACTACCACCCGGCCCCAACAGCGATGCAGGGACCGGGTGCGGCGCACTCGAGCAACAGGCCATCATGGGCCCCTACATCCTGCGTCGGCTGCTTGCCGCCATCCCCGTGATGGGCATCGTCGCCGTGCTCGTCTTCCTCATGCTGAGGCTGACGCCCTCCGATCCTGCGGCGATCATCGCGGGCGACTATGCCAACGACCAGCAGATCGCCGAGATCCGGCAGAAGCTCGGTCTCGACCAGCCGATCCTCACCCAGTTCGCCATCTGGACCGGGGGTATGCTGACGGGCGATTTCGGCGAGTCGTTCTTCTACAAGAAGAAGGTCGCC
>JBFWQN010000270.1:0-7183 GCA_050249405.1 Hyphomicrobiaceae bacterium
GTAGTGCGCGACATGGCCGCGCGGAGGATCAGTCCGTACTGAGTGGCGCCGGCTCAGACGATGGCGATGGGGCGCACCGGGCAGCCGGTCGCGCCCTTGAACTTCACCGCCGAGAGCATGAAGCAGAACTGGCGGATGTCCTTCTGGATCAGCTCGTCCATCACCAGGTTCTCGATGATGTGCACGCCCGCCTCGGCAAGGCAGTGCTGGTGCACGGGCATGATCTCCTCCGGATGGTTGGTGCCGGGAAGCACCTCGAGCGCCATGTTGTCGGCGGCGATGGCGACGCAATCCTGTGCCGTCAGCCAGCGGGCGGCCTCCTTGTCGATGCCGGGCTCGCCGTGCAGGTATTTGTCGTTGTTCGTCATGAAGAAGCGGCCCCAGCCGGTGTTGATGCATACCACGTCGCCGGGCTGGATTTTCAGCTTCGCCTTGGCCAGCGCCGCCTCCAGGTCGGCGACCCGCACCGCGCGGCCGGTCTCCAGGTAGTCGCCGCCGTCGAGGCGCGAGACGTCGAGGATGATGCCGCGCGTCACCATCGGCGGCATGTGCTCGATGCCGAGGTTGTTGAGGCCGAAGTCGTCGACCGTCTCGGCCACCGGATAGCCGGCATAGAGCATCTCGCCCTTCGAGAAGTGGCCGAGCGCGTCGATGTGCGTGCCGACGTGCGTCGTCATCTCGATGCGCTCGAGATTGGAGCCGGCGTCATTGCGGGCGCCCATCTTGCGCCGCCTGCGGATCGAGCCCGGCGCCGAGGGACCGGACTGGATGTGATAGGGCGACTGGTTTGGCGCCATGCGCGGCGCGCCGATCTCGATCACGTGGCTCATGTCGACGATCCGGCCGTCGCGGACCATGCGGAGCGCGGCCAGCGTGCGCTCGGGCGTCAGGAAATGCCCGGCGCCCAGCTGGTCGCCTTTGCCCCAGCGCCCGTGGTCGTGAATGCAGCTTGTCATGATCGAGGATCCCGTCCTGGCTCATCCGGTGACGGCATCATCGGTGAAGCTTCGGCGGGGCACAATCCTCGCATGCGTCCCCGTGCGAGACTTCATCTTCCGCCACTGGCCGGCCGCGAACGAGACCAGAGGCGGCAACGCCCGGATGGCTTGCGGCGCCCGTCAACGCGAAGCGGCTGATCAGCGGCGGCAGCGCTCGACGCGGCACTCGGCATTGGAATGATTGTGCCAGCCAAGCTCCGGCGTGAACTGGCAATCGTAGTGGCACGGGTCGCCGCCGCCGTGGCCGCCGCGGCCACCGAAGCTCGGCCGTCCGCCGGGAGCCGCGCACCGCTCGACGCGGCACTCGGCATTGGAGTGATTGTGCCAGCCGAGGCTCGGCGAGAACTGGCAATCGTAGTGGCAGGTGTGCCCGCCGCCGCGATCGCCATAGCCGCCCCTTGGCGCCGGATCGTCGCCGCGGCAGCGCTCCACCCGGCATTCGGCGTTGGAATGATTGTGCCAGCCGAGCTCCTGGCTGAAGCGGCACTCGTAGTGACAGCCGTGAGCCTTGACCACGGCGCTGGCGGCTTTCGGCGCATGGGCCGGAGAAAGTGGTCCCGCGCCGGCCACGGCCGGAAGAGCGAGAGCCAGAGCTGCCAGCAAAGTCCATAGGAGCCGCCGTCCAGACATTGCTCGACCTCCTCGGTGCGCCTGCGCCAGTCGGGGCGCTCCACGGAGCGGCGTCTAGGAAGCGGCACATGAACGAGCGCTGAACGTAGGCCACCTGCTCATCGGCCGCGCCGCTCGGCGCGCTTGCACGCAAGCGGGCTTCGGCGTAGCGACCGCGGGCGGTGGCGGACATGGCTTGCGGTGTCCGGCCGGACGAGGGGGAGTGCGCATGTGAGAAGCGCGCCGGAGAGGTTCGACGCAGCGTGCGCCAGCGCCGCGACCCACGCGCGGCTGCCGCTGCGCGTGCTCCTCGTCAATTTCACGCTCGACCGGAAAAGCCCAGTCTTGGCCTGGCAGGCTGCCGTTGCGGAGCGGCTGGCGGCGCGGGTCGCGGCCGTCCACGTTTTCACCGAATGGCTCGGCGACTTCGAGCCCCCGCCTGGGCTCACGCTGGATGCCATGCCGCACCGGCCCCTCGGCGTGCCGCGCCGGCTCGGGGCTCACTGGCTCATGCTGCCACGGCTCCGGCGCATCATCGACACGTTCCGACCCGACGTCTGCTTCGTCCACATGGCGCACGAGTGGTGCTATCGCATCGGGCCGCTGCTGCGCTCGCGCGGCGTGCCGATCCTGCTCTGGTACGCGCATGGCGCCGTGACGTGGCGGCTGCACCTCTCGACGCGGTTCGCCTCGCGCATCGTCACCTCCACACCCGAAGGCTTCCGCATCGCTACGCCGAAGAAGCGTGTGATCGGACAGGCCATCGACACGGAGCTGTTCGCCATCCCGCCGGACCGCTCGCCGGCGCTCGAGGTGGTGACGGTCGGGCGCATGTCGCGGCGAAAGCGGGTCGACCTGATCGTGGCGGCCATGGCGCACGTCGTCCGGCGTCCGGGACTCGAGACGGCACGCCTCGTCTTAGCGGGTCCCGGGCTCACCGGAGACGACGAGGCCTATGGCCGTGAGATCGAGGCGAGGATCGTGGCAGCCGGGCTCACCGGCCACGTGCGACTCGCCGGCCGCATGACGCAGGCCGAGACGGCCCGGCTCTACAGGTCCGCGGCGGTTCATGTGAACGTCAGCGAGACGGGCAGCATGGACAAGACCGTGATGGAGGCACTCTCCGCCGGCTGCCCGGTTCTCACGAGCAATATTGCCTTTCGCGACGTGCTCGCGGACCACGCCGAGATGCTGATCTCGGAGCCCACGCCCGAGAGCCTCGCCGACCGAATCGCCGATCGGCTCGTGCATCGGCATGAGGTGGTGCCGGAGCAACTTCGCCGCATCGTCGCCGGCCGCCATGATCTCGACGGGTGGCTGGACCGTATCGTGAGCGAGCTTGCCGACCTCGCCGCGACGGCGTCGGGCGGGACGCCGGCCGGCCGAGTCCGGCCGTGAGCCAATCCTCCACACGCGCGTTGCTGGGCCGGGTCGCGGCCCACCCGGTGACATTCCTGCTCGCCATCAACATCGCCTGCGCGGGCCTCGGCCTCGTCCAGTTCGGCTATGCCCTCGCGGTGCTGAAGCCCTCGGACTTTGCCGTGATCGGCGTGCTGGCGGCGATCGGCGGGGTGGTGACCGGCCTGCTCGACGTGAAGCTGTCGGACCTGACCACGCGGCTCTTCTTTGCCGTTCCGGAGAAGGAGCGGGCGCGGCGAGCCGGCGTGCTGACAGCAAGCCTCGGATTGCACGTCGCCGTGGGGATCACGATCGGCGCCCTGGTGCTCGTCGCGGCGGCCCTGCTTGCGCCGCATCTGCTCGAGCGCACGCCCGCTCCATGGTGGATCGGTGCGATGGCGCTCAGGACGGCCGCCGCCTACCCGGTGAACGCCATGACGTCGTTCCTTCGCCTGGTCGGAGCGTTCTCGACGGCGGGATGGCTTCGTCTCGTGATCCAGCTGGGCGTCACGCTCGTGACCCTGGGCGGGCTGTGGCTCAGCCCGGACCTCGGAGGATATTTCGGGGCCGCAGTGGTCGCGGCGGTCGTGTCGCTGGGGCTGACCACCGTCACCACGGCGAGAGGCATCGGAACCTCGCTCGGAGCTAGCCTCGTGCGGCGTCCCGGCGCGGTCGACCTCGCCGGCTTCCGCACCGCCGGCAGCTTTCTCGCAGGCGGATCCCTGACGAGCCTTTCCAAGCTGCTGGCCCGGTCGGGCGACACACTGCTCGTCGCCGCGCTGGCGGGAGACATGACGACCGGCCTCTATCGCGTCGCAAGGCAAGCCTTCGACAATCTCGCCGGGCTCACCGATGCCGTGCACCAGTTCTACACGCCGACCATCGTCGACTGCGTGAGCCGGAAGCGGTGGGACGAGCTCGCCCGGCATCGCAGGCGCCTCATGTCGATCGGAGCCGGCGCTGCCGTAGGGGCGCTGCTCCTGTCGTGGCTGGTGCTGAGGCCGCTCGCCGCCGCGCGCTATCCGCACTACGTCGCTGCACTCCCCGCTTTCGAGGTGCTGGCGAGCCTGCTCGTGGTGATGCTCGGCGTGCACGGATGGCTGTGGCCGATGCTGGTCGCGGAGGGACGCGTCACGGCCTTCGGCGCTTTCGGCCTTGCGGGCGCCACGCTTCAGCTCGTGGGCATCACGGCCCTTTCCGCGGCCGGCATTCTCGATGCGACCACGGCCGCTCTGACCGCGTGGGCGATGGCCGCCGTCAACTACGGCCCTTTGCTGGTGCGCACGTTGCGGGCGGCGTAGCCACGGCCTCGTCGCCGCTCAACTCTCGTAGAGCGGCAGATCCGGCCGGCGCGGGCTCCGGGTGGCGAGCAGCAGAGGCTTCGACGAGCGCCGACCGGAAATGGCGTAGAGCGGCCCATGGCTCCGGCGCAGCGCCGCCGTTACCCGCGCGACGTCGCAGCGCCCGGGATGAAGCTCGAC
The DNA here is from genome assembly GCA_050249405.1 of Hyphomicrobiaceae bacterium. Lineage (GTDB taxonomy): Bacteria > Pseudomonadota > Alphaproteobacteria > Rhizobiales > Hyphomicrobiaceae. The sequence goes on from JBFWQN010000270.1 coordinate 4,487, forward strand.
GCAGACCGTGTCGATCATCGCCAGCTCGGCCGCCCGATCGCAAAGCAGCGCCTCCTCGGCCCCCTCGACATCGATCTTGGCGACGTCGGCGCGGCCTCCGCAGAGGCTGAGGATGGAGGCCAGCGACAGCGCCGGCACCTGCTCGTCGCCGTCGGCGCTGACCTTGCCGGCCGTGCTCGCGGCCTCGTTGGCGAACGAGACCTTGCCGTCCTCGCTCCAGGCCGCGGCGCGGTGCGCCTGCCAGCGGTGGCGTGGATTGCTGCGGCACGTTGCGTCGAGAAGGGCGAACGTCGCCTGCGACGGCTCGAGCGACTGCACCTTGGCACCGGGCGCCACCGACAGCGCATAGAGGCCGAACGTGCCGATGTTGGCGCCGATGTCGAGCACCACCGGCTCGGGCCTATGGGCCAGGTACGGCGCGAGCGCCGCATACTCGGCCTCGATCAGAACCTCGCGGATCGCGTGCCAGTCGGCGGGGCGCGCCGCGAGCCGGAGCCCTTTCCACACGAGCGAGACCGCGCTTCCACGCCGCGTCAGCGCCTGGAAAGCATAGGCCGCCGCCATGTCGGGCCGGCCTGTGGCACGGCCGACACCGAGTGCCATCGCCGCCGCCGAGCGCGCGGCCATCATCGCACCGGAGAAACCTCGATCGGCCGTCCTCATGACACCGCGCTCCTGCGCTCGTGCGATGGCCGGCCGGTGCGCCGCTCGCGTGCCGCCTCATAGACCGCCGTCGTCGCCGCGACCATCGCCGTAACGCTGTAGCGATTCTGGATCGCCGCAAGTCCTCGCCCGATGAGCGCTGCCCGGAGCACCGCATCGTGCCTGAGCCGCCGGATGCTATGCGCCAGTGCAGGGGCATCACCCACGTCCGAGAGAAGTCCCAGCTCGCCGCCGTCCAGCACCTCGGGGATGGCGCCGCCACGGCTCGCCGCGATGGGCACACCGCGTGACATGGCCTCCAGCAGCACGAGCCCCAGCCCCTCCCATCGGGACGGGAGCGCCAGCACGTCGAAGGCCGCCATCAGGTCGGCGCCGTTCGGACGGGCGCCCGCGAGCAGCACGTTCGTCAGCCCCAGCCGAGCGGCCTCGGAGCGCAACGGCTCTGCCTCCTCCCCCGCTCCGACGATGGCGAGATGGCCGTCCGGAAACTCCTTCATCGCGGCGAGCAGCGTTGCGAGATCCTTCTGCGGCACCAGCCGGCCAACGAAGCCCACGACGAAGGCATCGGCGGGCAGCCCGAGCGCCCGGCGCGCGCCGTCCCGATCCACCGCGGCCGGCGGCTCGATGCCATAGGGCACGACCGTGATCCGCGCGCCATCGAGGCCGACGTTGCCGACCAGGTGCGCCTTCACCCGCCCGGTGATGGCAATCGTGGCGCTCGTCACGCGCTCGAGCGCCTTCAGGCGCAGCCGCCAGTCGGCGCGGGCGAAGTAGGGCTCGTCGTTGTGCACGCTGTCGACGATCGTCGCGACACCCGCCGTTGCTGCAGCGAGCCGGCCGAGCTGCGAGGCATGGGGCTGGTGCGTGTGCACGATCCGCTCGCGCCGGGCACGCATGAGCGCCACGAGGCGAGGCAGCTGCACCACCCACGCCACCCGGCCGATGGCGGGCGCGAAGCTGCGGTCGTAGACGAGCCGGGTCACCCGAATGCCCGACGCCTCGAGGTCGGCGGCCTTTGCGGCGAGACGCGGCCCGTCGTGCACGACGAGCATCAGCAGCTCCACGTCGAGGCCCGCGTCGCGTTGCCCGGCCATCAGCTGAAAAAGATGATTCTCGGCGCCCGAGAAGACGATCTGCCCCTCATAGTCGCCGAAGGGCGAGACGTGGGTGACGGCGAGCGGGGCGCGCGCAGCGGTCACGGCGACCGCTCCTCGATCAGTGCCGCGTAGGCATCGACCGTCGCCTCGAATGGAAAATCTGCGGCGCGCCGGCGGGCCGCTGCGGCGATCCGCAGGCGTAGCGCGTCGTCGGTCGCGAGCCGCTCGAGCGCCGCGCGGAGCGCCGCCACATCGCCGTAGTCATGAACGAGGGCGCTGGTGCCGTCCTCGATCACCTCGAGATTGCTCGGGATGCGCGAGACGACCGGCGCTAGACCTGCGGCGCAGCCTTCGAGCAGGGCATTGGACATGCCCTCGTTCTCGGAGGGGAGCAGCAGCACGTGGGCCGCCGCCATCGCCGCCTTCACCTCGGCCGCGCCCTTGCGTCCAAGCAGCCGCACGTGCGGGGGGGCCCCGAGCTGAGCATGAAGCGTCGCCAGCATGGGCAGCTCCGGTCCGTCGCCGACGATATCGACCGCAATGCCCTGCATGTCGCGCGTGGCGAGCAGGATGGTCTCGACACCTTTGGCATTCGTGAGCCGGCCGACGAACAGCGCCCGCAAAGGCCCGTCGCCGCGCGGCGCGGCTGTGCAGGTGCCGGCACGCTCGTCCTGTGCCACGCCGTTAGCGATGACACGCACGTCGCCGGCCGATGGCAACCAGCGACGCACGAGCCCTGCCAGGTGCCGGCTCGGCGCCACGATAGCCGAGGCCTTGGCCATGTAGGCCAGTCGCTGGCGGGCAGCAGCAGCCACGAGCGGCGGCAGCGGCGCCTCCTGGAAATCGGCGTAGGGCAGCGTCGTCACGCCGTAGTTCCGCGCTGCCTCCCACACCGTGTCGCCCGGCACGCGCAGGATGTAGCGGCGGGGCGCAAGCC
>JBFWQN010000271.1:0-7120 GCA_050249405.1 Hyphomicrobiaceae bacterium
CCGGCATTTCGCCGGGCCTTTTTTTTGCCCGTGTGAGCGCCCACATTCGTCCTGTGTGCGCGGCGTCAACGGTAGCGGCTGGGTCGGCTAGCCAGCAATTGCGAACCGGTGCATGCTCTCTAATATGGTCCACGGGGCGACGGTCGGCCTAAGGGCGGCCAACGTCTTGCGCGGTCTCGGCGAGACGCGAGTTGGGAGTGCGAACGATGGACCGGAGCGCGGCGATGGCGCGGATTCGAAGCATGAGCGAGCTCCATTGCGGGAGCCCGAGGCGGCAGGCCGAGCGCATGGCAGACGGCAACAAGGGCTCACGTGACGACGGTGGCGAGGGCAAGACCGGGATCATCACGAAGACCCGGCCGAAGACCAAGCGGCCAAGCCTCTACAAGGTGCTGCTGCTCAACGACGACTACACGCCGATGGAGTTCGTCGTGCACGTGCTCGAGAGGTTCTTCAACAAGGGCCGCGAGGAGGCGACGCGCATCATGCTCCACGTCCATCACAAGGGCGTCGGCATCTGCGGGGTGTTCACGTACGAGGTCGCCGAGACGAAAGTGACTCAGGTTATGGATTTCGCCCGTCAGCACCAGCATCCTCTGCAGTGCACCATGGAAAAGGAATAGCATGTGGCGCGTTGGGCTGGATCGGCTCGCCCGATGGTCCTTCCGGAGCTCCCTGGAGCAAAGGGAGCCGGCCGTGCCGGAAGGAATGGTAAGGGTCGTGATGCTGAATGACGAACGAGCCCGAATGGATTTCGTCGTCGACGCGCTCTCGAGCGTCGCGGGGCTCGCCCGGAAGGATGCTGTCGCCGTGATGATGCGTGCGCACCTCAAAGGCCGGGCGGGTCTCGCCATCCTCCCGCCGGAGCGGGCAACCGTGATGATCGACGAACTCGCCTCGCATGCCCGCACAAGCGGTCAATCGCTCAAATGCGTTATGGAAAAGGAGTAGGTCACCGGTGCCATCCTTCTCGCAAAATCTGGAGCAGGCGCTGCACAAGGCGCTCGAGTACGCCAACGAGCGGCATCATGAGTACGCCACGCTGGAGCACCTGTTGCTCGGCCTCATCGACGACCGGGACGCGGCCGCCGTCATGCGGGCCTGCAACGTCAATCTGGACGAGTTGCGCCGGCGCATCGCAGCCTATCTCGACAACGAGCTCGAGGGGCTGGTGCGCAAGGGCGCTGCCGATGCACAGCCCACGACCAGCTTCCAGCGTGTGATCCATCGCGCGGTCGTGCACGTGCAATCCTCCGGCCGCGAGGAGGTGACGGGCGCCAACGTGCTCATCGCCATCTTCGCCGAGCGCGAGAGCCACGCGGCCTTCTTCCTGCAGGAGCAGGAGATGACCCGCTTCGACGCCGTGCAGTACGTGAGTCATGGCATCGCCAAGCGCCCGGGCGCGAGCGAGCCCAGGCCCGCACGTGGCATCGACGAGAGCGAGGGCGCCGAGAGCGGCGAGAAGAAGCAGGCCGACGCGCTCAACAATTATTGCGTGAACCTCAACAAGAAGGCCCGCGACGGCAAGATCGATCCGCTGATCGGGCGCGAGCCCGAGGTGCTGCGCACCATCCAGGTGCTCTGCCGGCGCTCGAAGAACAACCCGCTTTTCGTCGGCGATCCCGGCGTCGGCAAGACCGCCATCGCCGAGGGTCTCGCGCGGAAGATCATCCGCGGCGAGGTGCCCGAGGTTCTGAAGAACGCGACCATCTTCTCGCTCGACATGGGCACGCTGCTCGCCGGCACCCGCTACCGCGGCGACTTCGAGGAGCGGCTGAAGGCCGTCATGAAGGAGATCGAGGCCTATCCAGGCGCGATCCTCTTCATCGACGAGATCCACACCGTGATCGGTGCCGGGGCGACCTCCGGCGGCGCGATGGACGCGTCGAACCTGCTGAAGCCGGCCTTGCAGGCGGGCACGGTGCGCTGCATCGGCTCGACCACGTACAAGGAGTATCGGCAGCACTTCGAGAAGGATCGCGCACTCGTCCGCCGGTTCCAGAAGATCGACGTGAAGGAGCCGACGGTCGAGGATTCCATCGAGATCATGAAGGGCCTGAAGCCCTACTTCGAGGAGTTCCACAAGCTCAAGTACACCAATCAGGCCATCAAGGCGGCGGTCGAGCTCAGCGCAAAGTACATCCACGACCGCAAGCTGCCCGACAAGGCGATCGACGTGATCGACGAGACGGGCGCCTCGCAGATGCTGGTGCCCGAGGGCAAGCGCAAGAAGAAGATCACCGTGAAGGAGGTCGAGGAGACGGTCGCCACGATGGCCCGCATCCCGCCGAAGACGGTATCCAAGTCCGACGCGGAGGTGATGGCGAACCTCGAGAAGGATCTGAAGCGGCTCGTCTTCGGCCAGGATGCGGCCATCACGGCGCTTTCCTCGGCCATCAAGCTGTCGCGTGCCGGGTTGCGCGAGCCGGAGAAGCCGATCGGCTGCTATCTGTTCTCGGGACCGACCGGCGTCGGCAAGACCGAGGTGGCCAAGCAGCTCGCCTCGCTGATGGGCATCGAGCTGTTGCGCTTCGACATGTCGGAATACATGGAGAAGCACACGGTCTCGCGGCTGATCGGCGCGCCGCCGGGCTATGTCGGCTTCGACCAGGGCGGCCTGCTGACCGACGGCATCGACCAGCATCCGCACTCGGTGCTGCTGCTGGACGAGATCGAGAAGGCCCATCCGGATCTGTTCAACATCCTGTTGCAGGTGATGGATCACGGCAAGCTGACCGACCACAACGGCAAGCAGGTGGACTTCCGCAACGTCATCCTGATCATGACGACGAACGCGGGAGCCTCCGACATGGCCAAGTCGGCGATCGGCTTCAACCGCGCGAAGCGCGAGGGTGACGACGAGGAGGCGATCAACCGGCTGTTCACGCCCGAGTTCCGCAACCGTCTCGATGCCGTCGTGCCGTTCTCGGCGTTGCCGCCGCAGGTCATCACCAAGGTGGTCGAGAAGTTCGTCTTCCAGCTCGAGGCGCAGCTGGCGGACCGCGGCGTCACCATCGAGCTCGGGGAGGATGCCACCAAGTGGCTCGCCGAGAAGGGCTATGACGCCAAGTTCGGCGCCCGCCCGCTGGCCCGCGTCATCCAGGAGCACATCAAGAAGCCGCTCGCCGAGCAGCTTCTCTTCGGCAGCCTGATCAATGGCGGCATCGTCAAGATCAAGGTGGAGGGCGAGGGCGAGGCCTCGAAGATCGGTTTCGAGTACCTGCCGGCCGATCCTGCGAAGAAGCCCAAGGCGCAGGCCGAGGAGGACGACGACGACGCTTCGGACGACGCGCCGGAGGGCGAGGCGCTGGTCGGCGCCGCTCCCACGAAGAAGGCGCTGCCGGGACCGAAGGGGGAGGGCGGCAGCCGCCCGTCGAGCGCCGTGCCGTCGATTCCGCGACGGAAGAAAGAGGACTGAGGGCCTCCTCGCCCGTGTCACTGCAACCCGTCTTTTGCAGCCCGCGTCGTGCTCCGGCATGGCGCGGGCTTTGCTTCGAGGCCGGGCACCGACCGCCACCCGCGCGCCCCCGACCCTGCCATGCGCCTTCAAGTCATCTCCGATTTCCACTTCGACGTGATGCCATGCCAGGAGCCGAGGCTGGCGCCGGGCGTCGATGCCGTCGTGGTGGCCGGGGACGTCTGCGAGGGAATCGCGCGCGGCATGGCTTGGCTACGCCGGCACCTCGGCGAGCGGGTGCCGATCATCATGGTTGCAGGCAATCACGAGCATTTCGGCAGGGTCCGGCCGGCGGAGATCATCGCGGGACACGAGGCCGCGCGCCGCCTCGGCATCACGTTCCTGGACGACGGCGAGGCGGTGATCGGAGGCGTTCGCTTCCTCGGCGCGACGCTCTGGGCGGACTTCGATCTTTTCGGCTGCGAGGTGCGCGCCGAAGCCATGTCGGTGGCGCAGTCGTTCATGGTCGACCACCGCCAGGTGCTGGAGGCCGACGGCCGCCGGTTCCTTCCCGCGGAGGCGCGATCCCAGCATCTCGCCTCGCGCGGGTTTCTCGACCTCCGGCTGGCTCGCAGCCACGCTGGTCCGAGCGTGGTCGTCACCCATCACGCCCCGCACCGCAGGAGCCTCGCGGAGCGATGGCGCGACGATGTGCTCTCGGCCGCATTCGTCTCGGATCTGTCTGCGCTGATCGAGCGCCACCAGCCTGCGCTCTGGGTGCATGGCCACACGCACACCAGCTTCGACTACCGGATCGGCGCATCCCGCATCGTGTGCAACCCGCACGGCTACGGGGATGAGAACGAGGCGTTCGATCCCGGCCTCGTCCTGGATGTTTGAGCTGCTACGTCAGCCACGAGGCGAGCAGCGTTGCCAGCGGCACCGGCAAGGCTGCCAGCAGGACGCAGCCCATATATGCGGGGAACGAGAATACACCGCTGAGGCCCGCCAGCAATGCGATGCCGCCACCGCCGCCGAGCACGCAGTTGCCCGGCACGTTGAAGGCCATCGTCAGTGCAATGTGCCGGCCGTCGACGACCCTGTCCGCCAGCCGCCTGGAGACGGGAGCGAGCGCCGCCGCCAGCCGCTCCCCCGGCACGAGAGCGCCCATCCGGCCGACGAGGTCAGAAGCGCGCTCGAGGCCAGCCGCCGCAAGGCCGCGTGCCAGGACGGCGTGAGGCACCAGCCGACCGACGAGAAACGCCGCGCCCAGCGCCAGCACAGTGGCCAGGTAGACCTGCAGCGCGATGGCGCCGCCGAAGGCCGCCAGCAAGGCCAGCGCCAGCTGCGCCGAAGGCACGAACGGGACGGCGCGCAACAGGGCATAGAGCGCGAGGGCCATCCAGACGGCCCGATGGTCGATCATCATGGCGCCGTCGGAGCCTAGCGACAGCATCTGGCCGAGTCGACGCCCCAGCAGATGGCCAGCGACCAGGAGCCCGCCATAGACAGCCAAAACGCCCAAGATGCGCATCCATCGGCGCAGCGGGTCGCGAAATTCGCCCGTCGAACTGACCAGCGTCGGCATGCTGCGCTCCCCGATACGACGGCATCCCGGAAACCAACCGCTCGCGGCCGGCATCGAAAGAACCGTCTCTGAAGCGCCTATTTAAACGATGTTCATTTATAAATCAAGACGCATCGTATCGCAATATACGCGAGCACCCGATTCAAGCTCCAGAAAGGGCCTGCCGCAGCTTGTTTGCCGACGAGGCCAGAACCTCGGGCTTCTCCATCTGGCTGGTGTGCGGCCCGAGCTTGACGCCGTCCCAGCGCGGGATGACGTGATAGTGGAGGTGGAACACGACCTGCCCGCCAGCCGGCTCGTTGAATTGCAGAATGGTGATGCCCTGCGCGCCGAAGGCAACAAGCTGGGCGCGGCCGATCCGCTGCACGGTCGCCAGACAGGCCGCGAGCTGGGCCGGCGTCGCGTCGAGCATGTTGCGCGCGGGCGTCCTCGGAATCACGAGCGTATGCCCTTCGCAGCGAGGCATGATGTCCATGAACGCCAGCGTATCGGCATCCTCGTAGACCTTGTGGGCAGGGAGCTCGCCCTTGAGGATGCGCGCGAACACGTTCGTTGCGTCGTAGTCCATGACCGCCTCGTCCTCCTCGACTGCTGGCGCTGCTGTTAACGGAGCGTCAACCAAAGCGTCAAGGCGCGGCCGAGCTTAAGTCTTCGGCAACCGCCACGCGCCAAGCTCGGCTCATGAGCACGCTGATCCTCCATCCCGCCAACGAGGACTTCCCCGCCACACCGCGGGGAAAGGCCCTTTCAGACTACATCGCGAAATGCCGCCCGAAGCGGCTGCTGGCGGTGGGCACGTCCTGCGTCGCCGCCTGCGTTCTGGGCCTGACGCTGGTCGCGGGCTATCAGGCAACCCGGCCAGCGCCGGACATGGTGACGTTCGCGTTCCGCGTATAGGGACCGGACGTTTGCCGACGGCGGCGGCCCCCTCGCCGGTCACGCCACGGGGCGGCCGGCCAGATAGGATTCCAGCCGCTCCAGCGTGCCGGTCCAGCCCGACGTCATGCTGGTGGTGCCGCCCTCGAACGTCGCCCGCTCCTCGGGCGTGGCGTTCAGTGGCTGCCACTCGACCGTGAACAGCGTCTTGCTGTCCTTCTCCTCGAAGGTGAACGTGGAAAGCATCTCGAGCGGCCAAGTGGGCGCCATGGGATGCCGCGTGACGCCGCCCTGCGCATCCGAGAAGGAATTGACGAAGTGGAGGCGCGAGGGCGCCTCGATGGCCCGGTAGGCCATCCGACCCCATATCAGCTTACCGTCCGGCGTGCGCATGGCGTAGTGGAAAATGCCGCCCGGCCGCAGGTCGAGGCTCGCAACCTCGATCTGGACGCCGCGCGGCCCCCACCAGCGCTGCAGCCTCTCGGCTTGCGTAAAGGCGTTCCAGACCACCTGGCGCGGCGCATCGAGGAGGCGCGAGATGACGAATGGCTTGCCGCCTTCGCCGGATTGAGGCGCAGCCTGGGTCTTCTCGCAGTTGATCAGCCAGGGCGTGCCGAAGCGATCCTCGAGCATGCCGAAGCGGTGCGCGAAAAACGTCTCCTGCAGCGGCATCGATGCTTTGCCGCCGTCCGCGAGGGCTGCGTAGATGCGCTCTGCCTCCCCGGGCTCCGCGACCGCGAGGGCCACGGTGAAGCCTTGTGGCTTCCGGTACATGCCTGCCGGGGTGTCCGAGCCCATCAGCACGCTGTCACCGAAGACCATTCGGGCATGCATGATCCGGTTCTCGGTGCCGGCCGAGACGGGCTGGTCGCGCGGTGCCTCGGCATACTTCATGGAGAAGACCAGCCTGCCATGGAGAACCTTCTCGTAGAGCTGGAAGGCTTCCGCGCACTGCCCGTCGAAGTAGAGATAGGCGTTGAGCTTCATGGCAGTCTCCGAGGATGGAGCGGCTCGCGGAGCTCCGCGGCAGCCTGCCGAGGACGCGCGCCGGGCTCCTGTGCCGACAGTGGCAGAGCCAAAAAGCTAAAGGCCGAGCAGGCGAGCGGCGTTCCCCCCGCAGAGCGCCGCCATCGTCGCTGCGTCGAAGCCGGCGCTCGCAACGTGCCCGATCGGGTCCATCTCGGCCATGTCGAAGGGGTAGTCCGTGCCGATCAGCACCAGCCCGGGGCCGAACACCTCGACCAGCGCCCTCAGCTGAT
>JBFWQN010000272.1:0-7101 GCA_050249405.1 Hyphomicrobiaceae bacterium
GATGACCGGCGCCGGGCGGTCGGTCTCTCGCTCGAAGAGCTCGGCCGGCTCGGCTATCGCCTCGTCTGCGATGCGACGACGCCGTTCATGGCCATGCACAAGGCGATGCGCGATTGCTACGCTGCAATGGCCCTCGACCAGGACGATCCTCTTCTCGGCAAGGCCGGAGCCAAAGCCGAGCAGGACCATGTCCACCGCACGATCGGCCTCGATGCCATGCTCGCCGTCGAGCGCGCCACGGTCGAGAAGGGACATTGAGCGCGGACCGGTAGATCTGCGTACGGGAGCGAGTGCCTTGCCGGACGCCGCCCTATCCCGCAAAACGGGATGCTGTTAAGGGTTGCCGGACCAGTGTGAGACCGGAAATGGCATTCGAGATCGAGCGGAAGTTTCTCGTGAGAGACGAGAGTTGGCGCAAGGGTGTGCAGCGCAGCACGCGCATTCGTCAGGCCTATCTTTCCAACGATGGCAAGGCCTCGATCCGGGTTCGGATCAAGGACGGCAGCCGGGCCATCCTCACGATCAAGTCGCGGGGCAGCAGCCTCCGGCGGCTCGAGTTCGAGCATGAGATTCCACTGCTCGAGGCCGAGGCGCTGATCGGCCTGCGCCACGGGGCTGTGCTCGAGAAGGTGCGCCACGAGGTTCCGGCAGGGTGCCTGACCTGGGAGATCGACGAGTTTCTGGGCGAGAATGAGGGGCTGGTCCTCGCGGAGGTCGAGCTGCGCTCCGAGGACCAGACCGTCGACCTCCCCGAGTGGATCGGGGTCGAGGTCACGCGGCAGGCGCAGTACTACAACAGCGCCTTGTCCTTGCTGCCGTTCTCGGCGTGGTCTACGGCGAGAAGCTCCGCGGCGACGTCGGTCGCCTAGCAACTCTTCGTTGACCAGCCGGACCGGCACGCGAAGGGCCTTGGTCAGGGAACATTCTCGACGTCGGCGGCCGCCCGTGCCGTTTCACTCGGCGCAAAGTTCGTGGTCACGACTTGTGGACACCGGAGGCACGCGCTGACGCCTTCCTGTTGCCACCACCGGCAGGACGACCGTATGGCGCAGGGCGGCGGCGTTGCCGTGACAGCCGGCTGCAACCGGACTGTCTTCGTCGCCAGCCGGCATTGCTTCTTGCCTCCATCGAAGTGGCCGCACGCGCCTCCCATGCAAGGGGACGCGATGCGAAACACCTCCTCTGGAGCTGCCGGGCTCGCCATCCGGACAAGCTCGTCGCTCATCGGCAGAGGACGCTCGAGGTAGGCCGCGGCCGGATTTTCGACGGTCCCGCCGACCACGGCGAAAACTTGAGCGTTCGCCGAGTTATGCGGCGCGCTGGGACAAAGCGTTTTTCCGGTCGCGGTCATGACGAGCCCCTGCAGAATGCGTTTCTGATTATCTGGACAAGAGCCAGGTCGGCCGCAGAATCAAACCGAAGATGATCGGCGGCAAGAGGCGGAGCGACGATACCGACGATGCCAAGGCAGCGCCGCTGACGGCCTCTTCCTGCTCTGCCGTCAACTCGGTGATCCCACCGCGTGCAGCCATGGCCCGGCTGACGCCTTGCCGCGCGATCGCCTCGATCTCGTCCACCGAGATCGCTCGGTCATTGACAATCTTGCTCATGGATATCTCCTGCTGTGTTGTGCCGCCGATTGTTTTTCCGCGCAGTTCTCGCCGGCCCTGATTGGAAGCTAGCTGTGCTGGCCAGCACGCGCTGTGATGCGGCTCACACTTGGAGAAAGGTTGTGCCCCTCCCTTTCGCGTAACCTGATTGCCCTGATGTCGCTGTCGGGTCTGAGCGCGCGGCTCCGCCCCATTCCCGCAAAGGCGAGGACCATGTCAGGGGTGGAAAAGCCCGCGTAACCGCGTGGAAGCGGTTCGCTGCCACGCGATGCGTAGCGCTGCTCCAATCACGTTGGAGCAGCGTCCGAAGCGGATTTCGCCGGGGCAGCGGTCACGTCATCGATGTAAGTTGCGCGCGGGTTGGGCCGAGCAATGCTGGGGGCTCAGCGCCCGTACTGGATCTTCTTCGCCGCCGGCCACGTCACGCGGTAGCCGAAATCGAGCGTGCGCTCCTCGTCGGCGGCGAGCGTCTGGTCCCAGGCGAGCACGCCACGCTTGTCGTCGATATCGCGGCGGCTCGGCGGCTGCTTGGCGATCAGCTCGACCTTGATGTCCTGGTGCTGCGAGACGGGAATCTGGTCCATGATCGTGAGCTGAACCGGCTGCGCGTGCGCGTTCTTGACTGTGATCCGATAGTTGCGCACGTCCGATTTCGACGACGAGATGATGCCGCTCTCGCCGCGCTTCTCCTCGATAAGTGCGTGCCGCACCCGCACGGAGTCGTCCGGTCCGAATCCCAGCTCATGCTCCTCGCCGGGCGTCAGCTGCGGCAGCCGCCCGTTGCCGACGAACGTCCCGTCGCGGAACAGCGACACCTGTCCTGGCAGGTAGGGCGTCACCTTGGGGGTGACGAGCTTGGCGTAGAGATAGGCCTTGGGCTCGATGCGCGGCGTCGTGCGCACGACCAGCGTCGGATCCACTTCGGCCGTGTCGAGCTGCACGCGCTTCTGCTCGCCGTTGCCCGGAACGGTCAGCTTGCCGGGCACCTTGAAGATGGCCTGGAAGGCAGCGGCCTCGACGGTGGCGGCAATCTCGCGGGCGGCTTCCAGCTGCGGAGCCGGAGCCATCGCCATCGGAGCGGCTCGCTCCGCCTCGTCCGCGTCCGCGCGCTTCATCGAGCGCGTCGCGCCAGCCATCGGCGCCGGCGCCATCATCGGTCGCGGCGGCGGCGTGTCGGGGACGTAATCGACCGACATCGGATAGAGCTCGGGCGCAGCGGTTCCCGTTCCCGGCCGTGTCGTCGAAAGCTCGACGGCGACGTCCACCCAGTCCTCGCCCGAGCGTTGCTGGATCGAGGCGCGGCGGACGAGCGTCAGCTTCGGCGGTGCGGATTTGCTGCCCGTCGCGAGACGCGCGTCGTAGTACGGGACCCAGTTCGCGTTGCCCACCTGGTAGCGGATCGTCAGGTCGGCATCGAGATCCCCGCCGGCGTTGACGAAAACCTTCACCTCGGTGCGCTGCTGCTGTCCCGGAGCGAGGCTCGCGAGCTTCTTCTCGAGATCGGCGATCGCCCGCCCGACCTCGCGCAGCTTGACCTGGGCTGCGAGCTGCGCACGCTCGGCCTCTGCGAGCTTGGTGCCGATCAGCGTGAAGAGTTGCGACCAGTCGACAGATGGCGACGTGCCCGGCACGCTCGGCGCGGGGGGCACTGTGGGCAGCTCCGTGAGCTTGTTGATCAGCGTCTTCTGGGCATCGGCAGCCTTGACCTCGGCCTCGATCCGCGCCTGCTCGTCGCGCAGCTTCTCGATCTCGCCCTCGATGCGCCGCCGCTCGCTCGCCTGCTGCACGGGATCGCCGAATGGCACGAGAATGCGCCGCGTATCGACCGAGCCGATATCCAGGCGCCCCGTGGCCTTGCCCTCGACCCGCACCGAGCCGGGCACTGCCGTCGGCGGCAAATGGTCGATGACCACCGTGTGCTCGCCGGCCGGGACCTTGACCTTGGCGAGCCGGATGACCTCCGCGCCGGTCGGGAACACGGTGACCGCGGAAATGCGTGAGGCCGTCCCGATGTCCGCCGCTTCCGCGGCAGAGGAGCCGAGCACGGCGGCGAAGACGGCGACAGGCAGGCGGCGCATGGGGGAGCCTTGCGAGTATCTGGAGACGATCGTCGAGACCCTCTCAGCTTACGTTTCAACGTGACGGGAATATGATGAGGCGCAAATGCAACCCGGGACCGGCCTGCCCCGGGTTGCAAGAATGAGAATTTACACAGTGCCGGCCTTGCGCAGCTCCGCGATCTCCGCGGTGGACCTGCCGAGCACGTCGCGCAGCACCTCCTCGGTGTGCTGGCCGAGCAGCGGGGGCGGCACCTTGTGCTCGACCGGCGTCTCCGAGAACCGCATCGGGCTCCGGACGAGCGACACCTTGCCGGCCGTCGGATGCGGAATCTCGACCCTGAGGCCGCGAGCGATCACCTGCTCGTTCTCGAACACCTCTTTCAGATTGTTGATAGGTCCGCACGGCACGCCGGCGCCTTCGAGCGCCTCCACCCATTCGGCCGTGGTGCGCTTCTTCATCGCCTCGTCGAGGATCGGGTCGAGCGCGTCGCGGTTGGCGACACGGGCTGCGTTCGTGACGAAGCGCGGGTCGGTCTTGAGGGCAGGCTGACCCAGCAGGTCGCACAGCTTGCTGAACAGGTTGTCGTTGCCGCAGGCGAGGATGATGGCGCCATCCTTCGTCGGCACCGACTGGTAGGGCACGATGTTCGGGTGGGTGTTGCCGAGGCGCGCCGGCGGCTCGCCGGTGACGAGGAAATTCGCGCCCTGGTTGGCGAGGAAGCCGACCTGGGTATCGAGCAGCGCCATGTCGATGTGCTGGCCCTTGCCCGTCCGCTCGCGATTGGCGATCGCCGCGCACACCGCGATGGTCGAGTACATGCCCGTCATGATGTCGACGACCGGCACACCGGCGCGCTGCGGGCCGCCGCCGGGCTTGTGATCGCGCTCGCCGGTGACGCTCATGAAGCCGCCCATGCCCTGGATCATGAAGTCGTATCCGGGCTTCGGAGCGTAGGGCCCGGTCTGGCCGAAGCCGGTGATCGAGCAGTAGATGATCTTCGGGTTGATCTTCTTCAGATCCTCGTAGCCGAGCCCCTTTGAGGCGAGATCGCCGACCTTGAAGTTCTCGAGGAAGACGTCGGCCGTTTTGGCGATCTCCTTGACGAGCGCGGCGCCCGCATCGCTCGCGATGTCGATCGTGATCGATTTCTTGCCGCGGTTGGCGCAGAGGAAATAGCCGGCCTCGGTCGTCTCCTTGCCGTTCTCGTCCTTTGCCCACGGCGGCCCGAAGGCGCGGCTGTCGTCACCCTTCTTCGGCCGCTCGACCTTGATCACCTCGGCGCCGAGATCGGCGAGGTTCTGCGCGCACCACGGGCCAGCGAGCACGCGGGTGAGATCGAGAACGCGGATATGGCTGAGCGGACCGGGCATTGGCGGCGGTTTCCTCGGATGAAGCGGCGACTGCAGCGAGGCAGCCGAAGCGCAATTGGCAGGGCTTGTGACGCTTTTCTGGCAGGCTTCAGGGTTTAAGGGGGCCGGCAGCCGAGGGCAAGAGGCCGGGCATGGCGGCCAGCTTCGGCACCGACTCGCGCGCGCGACGCCAGCCCACCCACCCTGCGCGCGTCGCCTAGGCCGATGACGGCCCATCCTTGCTCGTCGCTTCGATCCTTGCACGGAGGGCCACAATTTGGGCACGATGCCGAGTCGCTCTCGCAGCCGCAACGGACCGCGAGGGAGGCTCTCGACATGCATTCGCGACGACGGATCGCGCTCTCGACCTGCGCGCTTGTTCTGGCCGGCGCTACGTCAATGCAGGCGCCCCGTGCCGAGGAGCCCATCCGTCTGGCACGGGCTGGCGGCAGTCTGGAGTTGGCCGGCCGCCAGGTGCGCTGCGAGAACGTGCGCATGCGCCTCGACCGCGATCTGCCGAACCTGGGGGCCGCAGCACCCGACGAGCGCTTGATGATCCTCAATCCGTCGCTGCTTCGGCGCTACAGCAATGCCGTGCAGCTGTTCGTCTTCCACCACGAGTGTGGGCACACCAAGGTGGGCGCGAGCGAGCTGGCGGCCGATTGCTGGGCGGTAGGGCAGGGTGTCCGCGACGGCTGGCTCGGCCGCAATGGCCTCGCCCAGGTCTGCCGCTCGTTCGAGAATGCTCCCGAGACCTCGACGCACCCCTCGGGCAAGCGCCGTTGCGCCAACCTCGATCGCTGCTACGCGACGGCCGAGTTGAAATGGTCGGGTATTGCGAGGCTGGCGTCGGGCCCTGTGGCCCCGGCATCATCGGCAGCCCTGGCAACCAGGGCTCGCGTGGTCCGCACCGCGCAGACAGCTGCGCCCACTCTCGTGTCGGGTCCGAGACTTCTCAGGTCCAGCTATCTGCGATGATGTCCTTCGCGCGCCGGGCGGAGGTGCGACGTCAGTCGCTCCTGCCGCGGCTTCACGCGGCGTGCGACGCGAGCGGCTCCGTCAGCACCGCATAGAGAGCCGAGCGATCCCTCGCTCCGCGTAGCTTCTCGAGGCAATGCGGATCGCGCAGCACCCGTGAGATGCGCGCCAGCGCTTTCAGGTGGTCCGCGCCGGACAGCTCTGGTGCCAGCAGCACGAACACCAGATCCACGGGCTCGTGGTCGGGTGCGTCGAAGTCGATCGCCTCGTCGAGTTGCGCGAACACCGTAGCGATGCGCGACAGCCCTGCCATGCGGGCGTGCGGTATGGCTATGCCGCGGCCGACGCCCGTTGACCCCAGCCGCTCGCGCTGCAGAAGTGCATCGAAGACCTGTCGCTGATCGAGGCCCGTGATTTCCGCCGCTCGTGCCGCCAGCTCTTGCAGCGCCTGCTTCTTGTTCTTGACCCTGAGCGCGGCGTAGACGCCTTCGGGCTTGAGTAGATCGCCGAGATCCATCCGCTTTGGCCTTTCCGACAATCGCTGAGGGTGGCTCCGATTCGGTCCACCCCTGGCGCCGAGCCTCGAAGGGTATGCGCAGCGACTGCAAGTCTTTGATTGCATGAGTATTTGTCTCGGATCGAGCACGCCGCCGAGACTCTGGCCATGAACCGTTCAGTCGAGCCGGAAACTAGTCGCGCACGCCAGCGGTTGTCAAACCACGAATCCCTGCTTGCCCGCCTTGTTTTTCCGTATGGTTCACCGTGGGGCTGGCAGCCAGGGCAAGTCGCGCTGGCAACGGCTCAAGCAACCTCGCGGCAATGCATTCTCTTCTCGCGCCGACGCTGGACGGAGGATGGGATGCGCATGCCTTCACGGTATTTGGCAACCGTTCTCCGGGCGATGTCGATGCCTTCCCGCCCGAGCATCTCTACCAGCTTGTCGTCGGACAGGATGTCGTCCGGGCTCTCCGCGTCGATGAGCGTGCGGATGCGGTGCCTGACCGATTCCGAGGAATGCGCCTCGCCTTCGCCCGCCGAGGCGATGGCCGACGAGAAGAAATACTTCAGCTCGAAGATGCCGCGCGGCGTCGACAGGTAGGGGG
>JBFWQN010000273.1:0-7084 GCA_050249405.1 Hyphomicrobiaceae bacterium
CCCGCCATGCGGCGGGTGCAGTTGCCCCGGCGCGGGTTGCGCGCGGGTGCCGTGGTGCGCTAACTGAGGCCCATCGATTTGGGCCGAGCGGCCGCGGCGCGCCCAGCGTTGCGACGACGGTGCAGCATGCAGAGGATGGAGCGCCAGTGAACCTGCTCCTCAACGACTACCTGCCCATCGCCGTGTTCATAGGAGTGGCGCTGTTCATCGGCGGCGCGCTGATGGTCGCGCCGTTCCTCGTCGCCTGGCGCAATCCGGACCCCGAGAAAGTGTCGGCCTACGAGTGCGGCTTCAACGCGTTCGACGACGCGCGCATGAAGTTCGACATCCGGTTCTACCTGACCGCCATTCTTTTCATCATCTTCGACATCGAGGCCGCCTTCATGTTTCCGTGGGCGGTCGCTTTCAAGTCGGCAGGCGAGGCCGGCTTCTGGGCGATGATGGTGTTCATCGCCGAGCTCGTGCTCGGCTACATCTACGTCTGGCGCAGGGGAGCGCTCGAATGGGATTGATCATTCCCGGACAGCCCGTGTTCGACCGCCCCGGCGAGGCCGGCAGCGCGCTCGTGAAGCCCGGTGACCGCGGCTTCACCGAGATCAACAATGCGCTCGCCGACAAGGGCTTCCTCGTCACGACGACGGACGACCTCATCAACTGGGCGCGCACCGGCTCGCTGATGTGGATGACGTTCGGCCTCGCCTGCTGCGCCGTCGAGATGATGCAGGCCTCGATGCCGCGCTACGACGTGGAGCGGTTCGGCTTCGCGCCCCGTGCCTCGCCGCGCCAGTCCGACGTGATGATCGTCGCAGGCACGCTGACCAACAAGATGGCCCCGGCCCTGCGCAAGGTCTACGACCAGATGCCCGAGCCCCGCTACGTCATATCGATGGGCAGTTGCGCCAATGGCGGCGGCTACTACCATTACAGCTACGCCGTGGTGCGCGGTTGCGATCGGATCGTGCCGGTCGACGTCTATGTGCCCGGCTGCCCGCCCACCGCCGAAGCGCTGGTCTACGGCATCCTGCTGCTCCAGAAGAAGATCCGCCGCACGGGGACGATCGAGCGGTAATTTGCGCCAGCGTGCGGCGAGACAGGAACTGGTCGGAGCAATTCGGAAGGAAGCCGAAAAGGCCAAGGCTCAAGAGGACTGGCTTTTTTTTTGAGACCGGGATGAACGCCTTCGCCAAGGTCGACAAGGAGACGTTCCTGCGCTTCGCGGCCGCGCACGCGGAGCAGCGCTACGAGTTCGTCCGGGGGCGAATCGTGCAGCAGATGACCGGCGGAACGAAGGACCACGGGCAGGTGGCACGACGCTTGACGCGGAGCATCGAGGATCAAGTCGATGCCGCAGCATGGCTCGTTTTGCAGGATCGCGGCGTCGAGACGAGGGAGACAATTCGCTATCCCGATGTCTCCATCGAGCCGGCGGACGAGCCGGGCGACAGCCTGTCGACGACACGATCTGTTCTCATTATCGAAGTGCTCTCGCCGTCGACATCCGTCAATGACCTCGACGTGAAGCCGGCCGAATATATGTCGCTCGACGCGCTCGACGCCTACCTGATCGCCAGCCAGGACGAGCCTGCGATGCTCGTCTATGAGAGGGCGCCCGACGGCACGTTCCCACCGGCGCGCGAGGTCTCCGGGATCGACACCGTGCTAGGTGTGCGGACCCGCTCATTCTCGATCAACCTCCGCTTCGCCGACATCTATCGTGACATCGGCTGAGGCCAACACCCGGAACGCAAGGATCGCGACGTGACAAATCTCGGCGAACTGGCCGGCACGGCCATCGGCAGCGCGCTCGTCAGCTCGAAGCTGTCCTATGGCGAGGTCACCCTCGTCGTCGCGCGCGAGCGCATCGTCGAGGTTCTGACCCGGCTACGCGATGATCCGGCGCTCCAGTTCGAGGTGCTGCTCGACATCACCGCCGTCGACTGGCCCTCGCGCGTCGAGCGCTTCGACGTCGTCTACCATCTGCTGTCGATGCGCAAGAATCAGCGCATCCGCGTCAAGCTCGCCACCAGCGAGTCCGAGGCCGTGCCGAGCGTCGTCTCCGTGTTCCCGACCGCCAACTGGTTGGAGCGCGAGACCTACGACATGTTCGGCGTCCTGTTCTCCGGTCACCCGGACTTGCGCCGCATCCTCACCGATTACGGCTTCGAGGGCTATCCGCTGAGGAAGGACTTCCCGCTCACGGGCTACAAGGAGGTGCGCTACGACGACGAACTGAAGCGCGTCGTCTACGAGCCCGTCCGCCTCGCCCAGGAATTCCGTCAGTTCGACTTCGAGAGCCCGTGGGAGGGTGTCGACTACATTCTTCCCGGCGACGAGAAGGCCAAGGACGCCCCCAAGCCGAGCTGAACGCCATGAGCTGGCGTGTCGCGGCATCGCTGCTGCTTGCCGTAGCGGTCGCCGCGTCGTTCGCTTCGGGAGCCCACCGCGAGCTTCCGTCGCGCCGCGTGGCCAAGAGCTGGGCCTTCCCTGGGGTATCGCCGAAAGCCATCGCACACGGCTGCGCGGCGTGGGGAGAGGCGCCCCGGGACTGCCTCTCGGCGGGAAGCGATCCCGTCTACGCCTGGCCCACCGACTGAGACCTCGCCATCCCCTGCGCCAGATGACTCGAAGTCCAGAGAGCCTCCAAAGGCTCGTGCTCGGTAGACCAATTCCTTTCGAGCGAGCCGGCCCGTCGCCGCCGGCTCCCGAACGTCCTCCCCGTTGACCAGATTTCGCACGGCGCTGGCCCCGGAGCGCCGGTTGCGCTATGCGGAGGCAACCGAAATCCGCGCGCAATCGATTCCGGAGGCCAATGCCCCGGGCGCGTGCGCCGTGCCGTCATCCTGAAAGCATAACCATCGTGCCATTCCCGCCTACCCACCCGGCGCTCGCCAGCGCCCTCGTCGCGCGCGACTATTCCGAGCCGACCCCCGTACAAGTCGCGGTGCTCGAAGCCAGTGCAGGAGCCGGCGACCTGCTCGTCTCGGCCCGCACGGGCTCGGGCAAGACCGTCGCCTTCGGCTTGGCCATGGCACCGGTCCTGCTCGGCGACGCGGAGCGCTTCGCCACGACCGAGCGTCCGCTGGCGCTGATCATCGCCCCCACGCGCGAGCTTGCCTTGCAGGTGCAGCGCGAGCTGGTCTGGCTCTACGCCGAGACCGGTGCGCGGATCGTGACCTGCGTCGGCGGCATGGACCCGCGCGCCGAGGCGCGCGAGCTGGGTGCCGGTGCCCATATCGTCGTCGGCACGCCCGGACGCCTGCGCGACCATCTCGATCGCAAGCGGCTGGACCTCGGCGGCCTGCGCACCGTCGTCCTCGACGAGGCCGACGAGATGCTGGACCTCGGCTTCCGCGAGGACCTCGAGCACATTCTCGACGCCACCCCGGACACCCGCCAGACGCTGCTGTTCTCGGCCACCATGCCACGCGCGATCGTGGCGCTGGCGCGCCGCTACCAGACCGAGGCCGTCCGTCTCGACGTGGCGAGCGGCGAGCCGCAGCATGCGGATATCGAGTATCACGCCGTCCGCGTCGCGCCGGGTGACGTCGAGAAGGCCGTGGTCAACATCCTGCGTTTCCACGAGGCCCGCGCCGCGCTCGTCTTCTGCGCCACCCGCGAGAGCGTCAAGCGAATGCATGCCCGGCTGGTCGAGCGGGGTTTCTCGGCCGTTGCGCTCTCGGGTGAGCTCACGCAGAACGAGCGCACGCAGGCCCTGCAATCGCTCCGCGATGGCCGCGCCCGCGTTCTGGTCGCGACCGATGTCGCTGCGCGCGGTCTCGACCTGCCGGATCTGGCGCTGGTCGTGCACGCCGAGCTGCCGAACGATCCCGAGACCCTTCTGCATCGCTCGGGGCGCACGGGCCGGGCCGGCCGCAAGGGCCTGTGCATGCTCGTGGTTCCTTTCACGCGCCACCGCAAGGCCGAGGCGCTGCTCTATGCGGCCAAGTTGCGCGTGCGCTGGGGAACGGCGCCTGCCGCCGACGAGATTCGCGCACGCGACAACGAGCGATTCCTGGCCGATGTCGCCCTGACGCACGTCGGCACGGAGGAGGAGCTCACCCAAGCGCGCTCGCTGCAGGAGGCTCGAACGGCAGACGAGATCGCCCTGGCGCTCGTCCGCCTCTATCGGGGCCGTCTGCCCCGCGCCGAGCAGCTGAGCATGGAGGCGCCGCGCCAGCAGGAAGGCCGCGACAGCTCCAAGCGCTACGATCGCGACCGTAGCCGCTCCCTGGCGCGAGCTGTGTCCGCCGATGGCCAGCAAGGCGCGCCGGAGCAGGCGGATCGCGCGCCGCGAAAGCCGCGCACCGACAGCCGGCCGATGTCCTGGTTCCGGCTCAATATCGGCCGTGCCCAGAATGCCGACCCCCGCTGGCTGCTGCCCCTGATCTGCCGGGCCGGGAATGTGACCAAGTCGGAGGTGGGTGCCATCCGCATCTTCGACAACGAGACGCGGTTCGAGATCGTCGCCGACGTCGCCGATGCCTTCGCCGCGACAGCGCACTCCGCAAAGAAGAAGGAAGGGCACATCTCGCGCGTCGGCGCCGACGCCCCCGACGATCAGGTGGCGGTGGAGGCGGCCATCGCCTCGATCGATGCCGCTCCGCGGCCGCCCCGCGACCGTACGCCCAGGCCGAAGGGCGAGCACACCTCGCTGCCTCTCGCCGAGCGCCTCGCCGCCAAGCGGCAGAAGCCGAGCTGGAAGGAGCGCAAGGCCGGCCAGCGTTCCGATGAGAGGCCCGGCCAAGCCGACGTCACCGGGGACCCGGCTGCCTCTGGGACAACTGGCGCCCCCAGCGACACCGCTCCACAGCCGCCCCACGACCGGATGCCGCGGCCGAAAGGCGTGCACACCTCGCTGCCCCTCGCCGAGCGCCTCGCCGCCGAGCGGCAGAAGCCGAGCTGGAAGGAGCGCAAGCCCTGGCATCGTGCCGACGAGAGGCCCGGCCAAGCCGACGTCACCGGGGACCAGGCTGCCTCTGGGACAACTGGCGCCCCCAACGACACGGCTCCACAGCCGCCCCGCGACCGGATGCCGAGGCCGAAAGGCGTGCACACCTCGCTGCCTCTCGCCGAGCGCCTCGCCGCCAAGCGGCAGAAGCCGAGCTGGAAGGATCGCAAGTCCAGCCATCGCGCCGACGCAGCGGCCCCCGGCCCGTCCCCCTCCGATGGCCCGGTCAGGCAACGAGACGGACGCGACAGCCGCGACACCCACCGGAACGGATCGGCTCACGCGCCTCGCCCCGGTGGTGCTCATGGTGCCCACGGTGCCAAGGGCCGGCATTTCGCGAAGAAGAGGCCGCGCCCGGCCATGGCCTCGAGCTGACGGCAGCGACGACGGGAGCTTGAAGCGCGATGAAGCCGAGCCTGGTGCCGGGCCTCACGGACACACACAGCTTCGAGGTGATGGCCGCCAACACCGTGCCGCATCTCGCCATGGACCGCTCGACCTTCGACGATATCCCGGAGGTGCTGGCGACCGCCTACATGTGCGTGATGATGGAAGGCGCCTGCACCAAGGTGCTGAGGCCCCATCTCGATGCTGGCGAAGGCTCCGTCGGCATTCATCTCGACATCTCGCACCTCGCGGCCACCGTGCCGGGCCAGACCGTGACGGTGACCGCCACGCTCGAGAAGGTCGAGGGTCGCAAGGTGACGTTCCGGGTCTCCGCCCACGACGGCCTCGACAAGATCGGCGAGGGCACTCACCAGCGCGCGATCGTGCCGTGGGACCGCTTCAAGGCAGCCATCGCCGCGAAGTCGCGTAAGGCCGTGTCGCTCTGAGCAGCGCGCCGGGGGCGGCCCTGCGGTGATTCGTCTACCGTGGCGACCGCCGCCTCGGGCATAGTGGGGGCTCGATCGACAGCCACAGCCTCGCAAGCCACATGCCCATGTCTCGCGTCACGCCGCGCCGCGGATCACGTCCTCTCGGAAGCCTTCGGCAAGGCATTTTCGCCGTCCTGATCGGCTTTTGCGCAGTCGCTTCTCCGGCCGCCGCGGAAAAGCGCGTCGCGCTCGTCGTCGGCAATTCGGCCTACCGCTCAGTGCCCACGCTCGCCAACCCCCGCAACGACGCCGAGGACATCGCCACCGCCCTGAAGCGCCTCGGCTTCGAGACCACCGTCGCGCTCGATGCCGACCGCGCGGCGATGGAGCGGGCGGTCGAGGAGTTCGCGACACGCACCGAGACGGCCGACGTCGCGCTCTTCTATTACGCCGGCCACGGCATCCAGCATCAGGGGCTGAACTACCTGGTGCCGACCGACGCCAATTTGCAGAACGCCGCCGGCATCCGCCGCCTCGTTCGCCTCGACGACATCGTATCCGACGCCCGCAAGGCCAAAGCTCTGCGCATTCTCGTGCTCGATGCCTGCCGCGACAATCCGTTCGCCGACGTGCTGTCGCCCCCCGCCCAGGGCGGCACGCCGAGCCGCAGCACCGGGCTCGCCAAGCTGTCGCGCAGCACGGACGCCGCCGCGGCACTGCCGGGCTCCGCGCCGGCCGGCGCCTCGCGTGGTGGCGACATCGTCGTCTATTCCGCCGAGGCGGGCCGCACGGCCTCCGACGGCGCCGGCCGCAACAGCCCGTTCACGTCGGCGCTCCTGCGCAACGTCGAGACCGAGGGACAGGAGGTCGTGGGGCTGATGCGCCGCATCGCCATCAGCGTCCAGAACGACACGGGTGGCGAGCAGCGGCCGGAGCTGCTGCTGTCGGTGCCGTTCGAGTTCTATTTCAAGCCGGGTGCACCGAAGCCGCCCCCGACCGTGGCCGAGCTGCTGCCGAAAGCCAAGAAGCACGAGGTGGCCGCCATCGAGGTCGCGCTCGCGGCCATCGTGGGTGCCGCGCCCGCCGCCGAGCGCGCCCACGTCCGCCAGGAGGCGATGGTTCTCCTCGCCGACATCGGCGCCAAATCCGGCCTGAAGCCCGACCAGATCGTCGCCGAGCTGCCGAAGGCCTACAAGCGCCTCGTGCAGATGCGCTCCGAGATCGCGCAGTTCCGCAACCTCATGGAGACGGAGCCGGGCATCGCGCCGTTCGTCGAGATCGCGGCCGCCGCGGTCGCCTCTGGCCGCCGCCCCGACCTCGC
>JBFWQN010000274.1:0-7045 GCA_050249405.1 Hyphomicrobiaceae bacterium
CGTCTCCTTCTGCGCCTCGCGGTCGAAGAGGACGCCCTGCCCCTCGCCGGCGCGCAACAGGTATTTCTGGATCTTCTGGCTCGGCGTCTTCGGCATCTCGCCGCGCAGCTCGATGAAGCGCGGCACCCAGAAGCGCGGCATGTGCTCGTCGCAGAAGGACCACAGCTCCTCGGCCGTGAGCGTCACGCCGGGACGCGGCACGACGACGGCCTTCACCTCGTCCTCGCCGAGCTCCGACGGCGCCGCGATCACCGCGCACTCGAGCACGCCCGGATCGCGGTTGAGGATCGCCTCCACCTCGGACGAGGAGATGTTCTCGCCGCGGCGGCGGATGGCGTCCTTCTTGCGGTCGACGAAATAGAGATAGCCGTCGGCATCGGCGCGCGCATTGTCGCCGGTGTGGAACCAGAGGTTCCGGAACGCCTCGGCCGTCGCCTCGGGGCTGTTGTAGTAGGCGGTGAGCATGGCGAAGGGATGCCGCGGGCGCACGAGGATCTCGCCCACCTCTCCGGTCGCGACGGGAGCGTCGCTCTCGTCGGCGATCATCACGTCGAACGTATCCGTGTTGGGCTTGCCGCACGAGGCCTCGCGCCTTTCCCCGCCCGGTGGCGTCATGGTGACGACGCCCGTCTCGGTGGCGCCATAGACCTCGACGATGCGACAGTTGAAGCGGGCCTCGAAGGCGGGGTCCACCTTGGCGAAGTAGAAGCGGCGCGCCGGCTGGTCGGCATCGTCCGGCCGCGACGGCTGCTTCATGAGGATCGGCACCATCGAGAAGATGCCGTGCGCGACGTCGGCCTTGGCCGCACGCACGTCGTCCCAGAACCGCGAGGCGGAGAACCGCTTGCCGATGACGATGCGCCCGCCGTCGAGGATGGCCGGCACCACGCCGAGCCAGGAGGCGACAGCGTGGAAGAGCGGCATGCACGAGTAGATGGTCTGGCCCTCGGCGTAATCGGTGCAGCGGATCCAGTCGCGAGCGAATGTCAGCACATGGGCGTGGCTCGCCAGCACGCCCTTCGACGGCCCCGTCGTGCCGGAGGTGAAGCTGATGGCGAGCGGGTCGGACGGCCGGATGGCCACGGCGGGGTCGCCCTCCGGCGCGGTCAAGATGTCGGCGAGGGTCGACACCTCGATGCGCCCGAGCAGCCGCGATGGAGCGTCCGGCATGGCCGAGGTGAGCACCACATGGCGGAGCAGCGGCAGGTCGCCCGCCACCGCAGCGAGACGATCCAGGAAGTCCGGGTCGATGACGATGTGCGTCACGTCGGCCTTGCCGAGCTGGTAGCGGAGGATGTCGCCCTTGTAGTCCGTGTTGATGGGCACGTAGACCGCGCCGGCCCGCGCCGCGCCGAGCCAGGCCTCGACGAAAGCCAGCGAGTTGACGGCCATGATGGCGACTTTCGATGCGCGGTCGGCTCCGAGAGCGATGAAGCCGTTGGCGCCACGGCTCGCGCTCCTGTCCGCCTCGCTGAAAGACCTCGTCTCTCCCGCGCATTCGAGGAAGGTCCGGTCGCCGTGGCGCGCCGCCGCCGCGGCCAGCCGGCGGTCGAGAACTTCGATGAGGTGCGTGTCGCTCATGGCTGAGGCGTCTCGTGGCATGGTCTGCGGCGCGGCGGGGCGGTAGAGGGATGACACGGAGATGTCGGAGCCGGGGCAACCGTGAAATCCGATGGCAGTGCCCCTTGCCGATGTCGACGCTCCATGATCGCTTCAGGCCAGTCAAGGTGCGGTCGCGGCCGGCCGATGCGGCGCAGAGGGTGCAGATGACGAGACCGGCGGTCGGCGTGATCGGCAATGGGTACGTGATCGAGAGCCGGTTTCCGGCCCAGATCTGCGGCGAAGGCAACATGCGTGCCGTCGCAGAGGTGGCGGGCGCGCTGCCGCTGATGTTCGCCGGCTCGCCAGAGATCACGGACATCGGCGCGCTTCTGGCTGTGGTCGACGGTATCGTGCTGACCGGAGCACGGGCGAACGTGCATCCCGCCCGCTTCGGCCTCACCGCTCACAAGGCGCACGAGCCCTACGACGAGCGGCGCGACAGCGTGGCGCTGGCGCTGGCCGAGGCCTGCGTCGAGCGCGGTGTGCCGCTCTTCGGCATCTGCCGTGGGCTGCAGGAGATGAACGTCGCCTTCGGCGGCACGCTGCATCCCGAGATCCGCGAGCTTCCCGGCCGGATGAACCACCGCATGCCGCGGCTCGCGACGGGCGAGATACACCCTGATCCGGAGGTGATCTTCGCCGAGCGCCACGACGTGACGCTGGTGCCGGGCGGTACATTCGCGCGCCTTCTCGGACGCGAGACGATCCGCGTGAACTCGCTCCATGGCCAGGGCATTCTCGAGCCGGGGAAGCGGGTGCTGATCGAGGGCGTGGCCGAGGACGGCACCATCGAGGCCGTCCGCATCGCCGAGGCGCCGGGCTTCGCGCTGGGCGTGCAATGGCACGCCGAGCACGACGCGGCGCGGAGCTCCGTCAACCGCGCTTTGTTCGAGGCTTTCGGTGCGGCTGTGCGGGAGCATGCCGACGGCCGTCGAACCAGCGTCCTTTCACCCGCCCGCGCGGGTGTCGGCTCATAGCGCCGCCACCGGCTTGCAGCGGGTCTCGCGCATCGCGAAGGTGCAGGCGAGGCCGACGAGGAGACCGGCGACCAGCACGCCGAAAGCCGTCCGATAGTCGGCGACGGCGTAAACCCGTGCGCCGCCGGCCGTCGTTCCGGTCCAAGACCAGTCGAGCAGCGCTCCGATCATCGGCTGGTAGACCGCACCCGTGCCCGTGACAAAGGCGTTCACGACGCCGATGGCGGTGCCGGACAGCGCGGGCGAGTTGACCTCGCGCACGGTCGCGAAGCAGACGATCTGCGCGGCGCCGCCGAAGCCGGTGAGGAACGTCAGCGCGGCAACCGCCTCGAGCGGCAGCGGCGGTCCAAAGACGAGCGTGACGAACGACGGCATGCAGATGGCGTAGCCGATCAAGAACGGCGCGCGTCGCCGGCCCATGCGGTCAGAGAGCAAGCCGAACACGGGCGCGCCGCAGCCCCAGCCGGCGATGAGGAGCGACGTCACGAAAGCGGCCGTCGCGGGCTCGAGGCCATGCGCCGCCCGCATGAACGGCACGCCCCACAAGCCGCCGAAGCCGAGCAGTGTGCCGTTGGTGCCGAGGCCGGCTAGGCCGATGATCCATGTCTGCGGGTTCGAGAGCACCTGCCCGAGGCCAGCGAGCACGCGCCCGAGCCCCCCCGTCCCTCGCGACTTGTCGCGGATGAACGCGAACGCCATCACGGCGATCACCAGTCCTCCGGCCGCCATCACGGCCTGTGTCGGCCGCCAGCCGTGGGCCTCGACGAGAAGACGTACCGGCGCCTGGCCCAGGACACCGCCCGCCATGCCCGATGCCATGGCGAGGCCGCCGAGCAGCGCGAAGCTGGTCGGCGGGAACCACTGCCCCGCCACGGCAAAGGCGCCAACGAGGCTGAAGGCCGCCGAGGCACCGATGAGGAAGCGCCCGAGCCCGACGCCCTCGATCGTGGGGCTCCAGGCGACGAGCAGGCAGCTCGCGCCGCAGACCAGCCCGGCCAGGGTCAGCAACCGGCGTGGCCCGAACCGGTCGATCATCAGTCCGACGGGAATCTGCATGCCCGCATAGCCGTAGAAGTAGAGGGCCGACAGGTTGCCGAGCGCAGCGCCTCCGACGGCGAAGTCGCGCATCAGCTCCTCGACCATGACGCTCGGGGAGACGCGGAGCACCCAGGCGTAGAAGAAGAACACGGCGCCGGTCAGCCAGCCGAGGAGCGGGAGCGTCATGGAAGGGGCCCGGTTACGTGGAAAGGGAAGGGGGAGGCGTAAGGGAAGAAGTGACGGCGCGGGCCCCGAGTTCGCACGGCATGCGAGGCCGCGCAACCCGCCGACCGGGGCAGCAGCAATGCAGGATGCGCAGGAGGGCCGAGCGGCTCGCTCACTCCTGCCGCCAGCCAGCGAGGTGGCGGCAGAAAGGGGCAGCGATGCGGTTGCCTCCGACGGCTCGAGGCGAGCGCTTCGGCGATGGATCCCTATCGCCTGCCCTGTGGAACGCGCCTTCGTGTCGGGGCGAGCCCTCGCTGACCGGGGCCATGGGCCCACCCATCGTGCACTCAGGTCGGTGGCAGAGGATGCCCCGATCCCGTCATCGGGCCGCTGGCGAGAGGGGGCCTGGAGCGGCCGACAGGCTTCAGCCGTTTGCGCACAGCACAGGGACGTAGCTATACAATTGCCGTCATTGCGTTGGATCGGCCTCCTGCACCGCAGCAATGTCGCCATGGGCCAGGAAGAGACGACGGAGCCCTCATTCAAGTTGGTCTTGCCGTTCGTCTGCTTCGTGGTATGTTTGCAGAAAGTCAGAGAGAAGCAGTAGCCGACCTGAGAACCGCGAAGCGATGCATGCCGGCTCAAGTTAGCTCGATAGAAATCACTTTCAAGACCTGTTGGCCCGAAGCATGTTGAGATGAGACAGACCAGTGACTGGACTCAAACGGAGCGTCTTGTACTCCTTGTTCGCAAGCGCCATTGCTCTGAGCTGTAATGCTGCGGTTGCATTGGACTTGGCCCAGGTTCGCCAATCTACTGCTTTTTTGAAAGTGAGCTTCCAGTTACCTTCGGGGGGCACGTGTGCCGTGAAATACGGTACAGGATTTGTAATAGATCATAGGGGATATGCAATAACGGCCGCTCACGTTCTTCAGGCTCCCCAGGAGGAATGTCCCGCAACCGCGATTCCGATCATTGAAGGGCGACTTGGCTTCTCCAGAACCGGCGAGTGGATTAGTGCCGATTCTGTGTCATCGGATACTGGTCTAGATGTGGCCCTGCTCAAATTTGCTCCTCGACAAAACAGCTATATCGCGCTCCATACGTGCTCTCACAGCCCGATGGCCGGGCAAGAGTTCGTTGGCATCGGATTTCCCGAACAGAGGGATTTGGGTAATGTGCGATCGCGATATCAGAATGATAGTGGACCTTCTGCGGTTTGGGTCTTTGAGAGCCCTTTTACATTTGGGATGAGTGGAGGTCCCATTGTTAACGAAGATGGAAGCGCCATCGCGATAATCAAGGGCGGCTTACGCAACACGCAGGCAGTTAGGTATGCAATTCCCCTCGCCTGGGCAAGCCATATGACGGCCATTGCCGGAGTTTCCCTTTCGCCTTGCGCATCATCCTGCCGGGAACGTCAAGCTACCGATGATGCCTGCATTACTAGGGTAATTGGAAATCAACTTGAACCCGTCCCCTTCTCAGCCCCAGCCAGTGTCCGATGCCCTGGTGGCGGCTGCTTCCTGCAACCTGATAC
The DNA here is from genome assembly GCA_050249405.1 of Hyphomicrobiaceae bacterium. GTDB lineage: Bacteria > Pseudomonadota > Alphaproteobacteria > Rhizobiales > Hyphomicrobiaceae. Next base: position 5,323 of record JBFWQN010000274.1, read on the forward strand.
ATGCAATAAGCGCGAGACATATGCCCGTTACGATGCTCCGACCGGGTTTGTGCTGGTCGATTATCGCTATAATCAGGGCCCTAATCAAGAAGCCACGACAGGGCAACTTACTACGCAGCGTCAAGGTGATGAGGTAACGTCGGCTTCGGTTTACGTCGCGTGCCATCCTCCCACATTCGTCGGAGCCCCTGGGGGCTGGAATAATGTCGAGTTGGTCGGTTCACGGCGGCCGTCTGTGATTCGGGCCGAGCAAATTCGTGCCGAGGCCAGACGCCAGTGCGCTACTAGCAGGCTGGTTTGCGCCAATTAGAGCGGAAGCGCTATTTCCTTCGCTTTGCAAAAGAAGGGCAAAGATATGAGGACGAGACGCGCCTTCGTTGCCGGTTCTTTAGCGGCGGCGATAACTTTCCCGATTGCAGAAGGCGCTGAGCTGCCGAAGGGGCTAACGCTTCAGCATGGCGATTTGATTTGGATTAGGGGTGCCAATGACTACATCCCCTACAATAGCGGCAATGATGCTGAGAGATGGTACAGGCAACGAGATGACCATGCTGTCAATGGCGGCGTGTCGGTCGCTGAACTAAAGCAAATGAGTTACGAGGAGTACCTAGAATACTATTTGGGCGACCGGCGCATCGGAAACACTGACCAAAACTTTTCCGGAGGTTCTGGGGGTGTGTACGTCGGACACGTGGCAATCTTAAGCATTCTTGGTGGCGCACCTTATGTAGTCGAGGCGTCCTTAAGGCAGGGCGTCACAAAGACACCTCTAGCAGAGTGGGCTAAGTCGCTTCCGCATGACACTGAATTTTGGTCGGGTCGACTACTATTTGATGTTGATACGATTGCAAGAATCGTTTCAACAGCAGAGGTGCAGCTCGGCAAGCCGTACGACTTCTGGAATTTCGATTTGTCATCCGCTGCAGGATTCTATTGTAGCAAGTTGATTTGGTATGCTGTGATGAAGGGCGCAGGGGTTGCACTCGATGACGTGCCCTCACCGAAGCGAGCGCTGTGGTATTCACCCAAGCAGATGCACCGTAGCGCGCACTTAAAAATTACTTCTGGTCGACGTGTCTACTGATGAAATTGCAGAGATTGGGCTTTTCTTCCGCGCCGCCTTTAATCCGGAGCACGCGGCGGGAAAATTTGGGACCCAGCCAGACACACAAGCCGCCACCGACTGGAGACCTATCCTCCGCTGGCCCACCATCGCGGTCATCGTAAGCGGAACATCGATGACCATAAAAGCTCCGTCTTGGCCTTATTCCCCTGTGGGTCACTCTGGTCGATGGCGTGCGCGGATCATGCTGCGCCCGCTCACGTCTCTTATCTCCGCATTTCCCCGACGCGGGCTGTGCATTTGTGGGATGACACGGCCTCTCTGGCTGTCATCCTCGGGCTTGTCCCGAGGACCCATGGTGCCGCAGGCTCGATGGTACGCGGGGGGGCACCGGGCGCGCCGTGCGCACCTGCTGGACCTCCATCCAGTGATCGAGCCTGATAACCCGCATGGGCACGATTTCATCCACGCTGCTGGCGGTGCCTGGAAAGCGAATCGAGAGAGCAAGGGGAGAGATGGGTCCTCGGGACAACCCCACTGCTGTCCGGTTGAGTTTTTCTGGACTAGGCGCATGGCGCTGATTCAACTGTGATTCGAGAGCTTGCCGGCTTCATCGAACACGGGATCGGACCAGCGCCATGCGACATCAGAATAGCGTGC
>JBFWQN010000275.1:0-7043 GCA_050249405.1 Hyphomicrobiaceae bacterium
CCGGGTTTCTTACGCCGACGTTCGTCAGCTCCCCGCGCAGGATATTGTAGGAGCCGTTGGCGAAGATCATCACCGTGATGTCGAGACCCTCGCGCGCCATGGTCCAGAGCGACTGCACCGTGTACATGGCGCTGCCGTCGCCGATCATGGCCAGCACCTTTCGGCCCGGGCAGGCAATCGCCGCGCCGATCGCGACCGGCATGCCGTAGCCGATCGAGCCGCCGCGATTGTTGATCCAATCGTGCGGCGGCGCGCCTGCCGTCTCGGGGAAGAACTCGCGCCCCGTGGTCACGCTCTCGTCGACGACGATGGTGCCCTCGGGGATCATGGCACCGATGATCGGGGCGATGGTCGCCGGGTTGAGGGCCCCCGTGGGAATGGCGGGCCGGCGTGGCTGTGCGAGATGAGCCGGCGGCGTGGCGTTGGCGCCGAGCTCGTCGCAGAGTGCGGCGAGCGCTGCCTCCATGTCGTCCTCGAGGCCGGCGAGCTTGGTCGAGCGCGCATCCTTCGGCATCAGCAGGCTCGGCTTGTCGGGATAGGCGAAGAATGCCACCGGCTCGCGCGCGCCGACGAGAACCAGATCGCCCGCCGCCTTCATGACCCCGAGCGCCCGCTCGACGACGTAGGGAATACGCTCGACCTGCACACGCCCGGCGCCGCGCTCGAGGCGCGTGTTGGCGCCCTCCGTCAGGATGCCGCAGCCGGTCTTCGCCGCGATGCGCCCGGCCAGCTCCAGCGCGCGGTGGCGCAGCGCCGCCCCGCCCATCAGCAGGGTCGCGCGCTTGCCCGACGTCAGCATGGCCGCTGCCGATTTGACGGTCTCCTGCGAGACCTTGGCGCGCGGCTTCGCCGGTGTCGTCTCGGCGATGCCGGTGGCGGGTCCCCAAGCCGTGTCCGCGGGCAGGATCAGCGTCGCGATCTGTCCTGGTGCCTTAGACGCGGCCTCGATGGCGCGCGCCCCGTCGGCTGCGATGTGGCGGCTGTCAGGCGAGGTCCGCACCCAGTGCGACATCGGCCGAGCCACGCCCTCGATGTCCGACGTCAGCGGCGCGTCGTGAGCGATGTGATAGGTGGCGTGCTCACCGACGATGTTGACGATGCCGGAGTTCGCCTTCTTGGCGTTGTGCAGGTTGGCAAGGCCATTGGCGAGGCCCGGCCCGAGGTGGAGCAGCGTCGAGGCCGGCTTGTCGAGCATGCGGTAGTAGCCGTCGGCGGCCCCCGTCACCACGCCCTCGAACAGGCCGAGCACGCAGCGCATGCCCGGCACCTTGTCGAGCGCGGCGACGAAGTGCATCTCGGACGTGCCGGGATTGGTGAAGCAGACGTTGACGCCGCCTGCGATCAGGGTGCGCACCAGACTTTCGGCGCCATTCATCTCTTCTGCCATCGGGCGTCTTGCTCCTTGCTGAGGCAACGCCAGGCGAGAGGCTCCGGCGGATTTCGACGATGCTGCCACGGCGCCCGCGGAGCCGTCCACGCCAACATGCTTGACCCTTCGCTGCCCGGTTGCCAGGGAGCAGACGTAACGCTGCGGGCGTGAAGCAGTCCGAGGCCCCTACACGTGCGGGGCGAACCGGCTATACTCTGCCTGAAATGCATGCGCCTTGCCCGCGCCCGTGCCGAGATGCCGATGTCCGACACCACCTTCGTCGACTACTCGACCAAGATCCCGAACAATGTCGCCCTTCATGCCGACCAGCGTGTCTTGAAGGCGCTGGAGCAGTGGCATCCGGGCTATATCGACTGGTGGATGGAGATGGGACCGGAAGGCTTCCAGACCTCCGATGTCTATCTGCGCACGGCCGTGTCGATCGATCCCAAGGGCTGGGCCAAGTTCGACTACGTGAAAATGCCCGAGTATCGCTGGGGCATCCTGCTTGCCCCGCAGGACGAGGACCGCCGCGTCAATTTCGGTGCGCACAAGGGCGAGAAGGCCTGGCAGGAGGTGCCCGGCGAGTACCGCGCCATGCTCAGGCGACTGGTCGTGATCCAGGGCGACACCGAGCCCGCCTCCGTCGAGCAGCAGCGCCATCTCGGTAAGACGGCGCCGTCCCTCTACGACATGCGCAACCTGTTCCAGGTGAACGTCGAGGAAGGCCGGCACCTGTGGGCGATGGTCTATCTCCTCCAGAAGTATTTCGGCCGTGATGGCCGTGAGGAGGCGCAGGGGCTTCTCGAGCGACGCTCGGGCGATGCCGACAAGCCGCGCATGCTCGGTGCTTTCAACGAGGAGACGCCCGACTGGCTGTCCTTCTTCATGTTCACGTTCTTTACCGACCGTGACGGCAAGATGCAGCTCGAGAGCCTCGCGCAGTCGGGCTTCGACCCGATGTCGCGCACCTGCCGGTTCATGTTGACCGAGGAGGCGCATCACATGTTCGTCGGCGAGACGGGCGTCGGGCGCGTCATCGAGCGCACGTGCGAGGCGATGAAGGCGGCCGGCATCGACGACCCGTTCGACACCGTTCGCATCCGCGCGCTCGGCGTCATCGACCTGCCGACCATCCAGAGGAAGGCCAACCTGCACTACTCGTTGTCGCTCGACCTCTTCGGCTCGGAGGTGTCGACCAATGCGGCCAATTTCTACAATGCCGGGCTCAAGGGCCGTTTCCAGGAGACGCGGATCGAGGACGACCACCAGTTGACCGGCGCCACCTATCCGGTGCTCAAGCTCGTGGGCGGCGAGATCCGCACCGTCGAGGAGCCGGCTTTGACCGCGATCAACATGCGTCTTCGCGATGACTATACCAAGGATTGCCAGGGCGGCGTCTCGCGCTGGAACCGCATCATCGAGAAGGCCGGCATCAAGTTCCAGCTCACGTTGCCGTCTGTCGCCTTCAACCGGAAGATCGGCGAGTTCAAGAGCATCGAGGCCTCGCCCGAGGGCAAGCTCCTCACGACCGGGCAGTGGGCGCAGATGCGCGAGCAGTGGCTGCCGTCGAAGGCGGATGGCGATTTCATTGCAGCGCTGATGCAACCCTGCTGGGAGCGGGGCAAGTTCGCGCCGTGGATTGCCGCGCCGAAGGTCGGGATCGACCAGAGGTCCGGCGATTTCGAGTACGTGAAAATCCATCGCGGGTGACCGCGACCCCCTGAATTCAAGATCGGAAGGCGACGATGCAGACAAGGCTTCTCTGCCTGGGCACGGCGTTGTTCATGTGCCTGTCGACGGCAGTCGCGCTGGCGCAAAAGGCGGCCGACCCGGCGCACCAGCATCACGATCACGCCACAAAGGCCGCCGGTATCCCGGCCGCCGGTGCGCCCCTCTCGGAGGCCTCGAAGGCCTACGAGGCCGCTGCGCAGAAGATGCACAAGGACATGTCGTCTGAGTATACCAACGACGTCGACGTCGACTTCGTCCGCGGCATGATCCCGCATCACCAGGGGGCGATCGACCAGGCGGAAATTCTGCTGAAGTACAGCAAGAATTTGCGGCTCCGCCGTCTGGCCGGTGGCATCATCGCCTCGCAGCGCCGCGAGATCCGTTTCATGCAGAAATGGCTCAAGGAGCGCGAAAGCGGCATCGAGAGCAAGGACATGCCGGCTTGGCTCAAGGCCAATCCGTCCACCGTCGAGGAAGCGAAAAAACTCGGAGACAGGTAGCCACGAAACCGTCGTGGCGGCCGGGGTAGCCCGCGCCGCGGAGCTGATCCGTCGCCGGCTTGCCGGGCAGCCGGCGCACGCGGCCTTTGACGGCCGAGGCTTTCCCGCGCCAGGATTGGCGCAAAGGCTGCCGACAGGAGGAATAGTGATGCAGACGATGGGCACCCAGCAGCGCGCCGGGACTGAGCGCCGCTTCGACAGGACCGTCGAGGACCTGGGCAACGTGGTCATGCTCGAGCACATCAATGTGCGCGTGCCCGACCAGCACCTTGCCACGCTGTTCTATGTGACCGGGCTCGGCCTCACCCGCGATCCGTATCTGATGACCGGCGTCAACAACATGTGGATCAACATCGGCAAGAGCCAATGCCACCTGCCGACCGGCAAGCCGCAGGTCATCCGTGGCGTGACCGGCCTTGTCATTCCGGGGCGGCAGGCATTGGTGCAGCGTCTCGCGGGCGTGAAGGATGCGCTGGCCGGAACACAGTTCTCGTGCCGCGAGGCTGCGGAGTGCATCGAGGTGACCTGCCCATGGGGCAACCGCTTCCGCATTCACGAGCCCGGCCCGCGCTTCGGCAAGATGCGGCTCGGCATGCCCTACGTGGAGCTCGAGGTGCCGCGTGGCACGGCCGAAGGCATCGCGCGCTTTTACCACGACGTCCTCGACACACCGGCGCGCGTGCAGATGGCGGGCGGCACGGCCGCGGCGCACGTCTCGGTGGGTGCCGACCAGGAGCTGGTCTACCGCGAGGCGGACAACGTCCATCCCGACTACGACGGGCATCACGTCGCGATCTATCTGGTCGATTTCTCGCGTCCCTGGAAAAAGCTGATCGAGCTTGGCCTGGTGACCGAGGAGAGCGACCAGCACCAGTACCGCTTCCAGGACATCATCGATCCGGCCACCAGGAAGGTGCTGTTCACGCTGGAGCATGAGGTCCGCTCGATGCGGCATCCGCTCTATGCGCGCTACCAGGTCAATCGCAACCCGGCACAGTCGAACCGCGCGTTCGCGCCAGGCTACGAGGAGGTGTCCTGGGCGCTTCCTGCCGCAACCTGAGGGGAGCGCAGCATGACAGCCGCCGCGACGAGGCCGATCGAGGACGGGCGCGCCGCGGCGCGCGACGGCAGTGATGCGCCAGCGACGGCGGCGAGGCTCGGATCAGCGATCCGGGCGGCCGCCGACGACATCGAGCGGACACGACGCATTCCCGAGCCGCTGCTGTCGGAGCTGTTCGCGTCAGGACTGTTTCGCCTGCTGCTGCCACGTGTCTACGGCGGCGGCGAGGCGGAGCCCGGCGCCTATCTGCAAGCCGTCATGGAGGTGTCCCGGCACGACGCCTCGGTCGGCTGGAACATGTTCGTCGCCAACAGCGCGGCACTCATCGCGCCCCATATCCCTCAGGCGACAGCTGCCGAGATTTTCGCCGATCCGCGCACGCTCATCGCCTGGGGCCCGCCCAATCCGTGCCAGTTGCAGGCCGTTGACGGTGGCTATCGGGTGACGGGCCGCTGGGACTTCGCCTCCGGCTGCCGACAGGCCAACTGGATGGGGGCGCACGCGAACGTGGTCGAGGCAGACGGAAGCCTGCGCCTCAACCGCTGGGGCCGGCCGACGGTGCGAACGGTGCTCTTCCCTGCGGGCAAGGCCACGCTCATCGATACCTGGACGACGATCGGGCTTCGCGGCACGGCGTCCGACACCTACACGGTCGAAGGGGTCGTCGTGCCGGAGGCGTTTTCGGGCACCCGCGAGGATCCGGCAGGCCGCAACATTCCGGGGCCGCTTTACGCTTTCACCATGCAGGGGCTTTATGCCGTGGGCGTCGCGGGCGTGGCGCTCGGCACGGCACGCGCCATGCTGGAGGAGCTCGTCGCGCTCGCAGCGCGTAAGACGCCACGCGGCCTCGCCCGCCTCGCCGACCAGGGGCATGTCCAGGCCGAGACGGCGCGGGCCGAGGCCCGTCTCGGCTCGGCCGAGGCCTACCTGCTGGCGCTTCTGTCCGAGATTCATGCCCGCGCCGACGAGTGGGCCGTGATCGGCACGGAGGATCGCGCGCGCGTGCGCCTCGGCACGGCCAACGCCATCCACGGGGCCATCGAGGTGGCGGACGCTGTCTACAAGATGGCCGGCGTCGATGCGATCTTTCCGGGGAGCCCGTTCGAGCGGCGCTTCCGTGACATGCACACGCTCTCCCAGCAGATCCAGTCGCGCTCGGTGCATTTCGAGGCCGTGGGCCGCATCCTGCTCGGCGCCGAGGACGAGCATTTCATGTGAGGCCGTCGGCCGGTCCATGTCGCGGGCGTATGCCGATCAGGCTCTCAGAACGACACGCAGCTCGCCCCCTCGGCGCGGAGCACGCTCTCCTGGTCGTGGGCCTTCCGCCACGCCGCGCGCACGGCGGCAACGCGCGCCTCGAGGTCGGGGGCTGGCTTGGTCAACACCAGCAGCAGCCGCGCCGGCTCTTTGATCACGTTGCCGGACGCGTTGCGCCACTGGCCGCTGGCGGCGAGCACACTGAGTCCGTCAGGGAAGCGCGGTGTCACCTCGCTATCGAGAAACGATTGCCATTCGGCCTCGGCGACCTCCGGCCGGCCCTTTCGCGACAGTCCGAAGACGAGCTCGACCCTCCGATATGGCTCCGTGTCCGCGCTACAGCCCACGGTGATGGGTGCCGGCTGGCGCGCGAGACCAGTCCACAGCCCGCCTGCCCCGAGAGCCAGCGCCAGGCCCGTGAGCGCCGTGTGAATTGATGTCGGCTTCATCGAAGCGTTCCTCCCCGGCGCGCGGCGCCGCTCGCCTCGGCACGCCTCTCAGGATTTCGAGTAGACCGGCCTGAGGTCCGGACGGAAGGTGGTGATGGCTGCCATCAACTCGACCGGATCGACCTCGAGCCGGCCGAGGTGCAGCCGCGCCGTGCGCACGGCGCGCCCGCCGTTGCTCCTGCCGGTGAGCGCGATCTGCCCGGGCTCGATGCGCACCTCCACGAGGTCGCCCCAGGCGATGTGCCGGCCGGCGACGAGCCCGCGCGTCGTAATCCCTTGCTCGTCGAGCACGACCTCGACCGAGGGCTTCACGTAGCGGGCAAGCTCGCTCACGCCGACGAGGAAAAGGAACAGGCCGAATCCTACCAGCGGCACGCTGAACAGCCAAAGCGGCGACGCTTCGAGCCGTCCGAGACTGCCGGACGTCACCAGCGCATCGAGTGAGAGCGCGCCGAGCGCGGCGAACGCGAATGCCATGGGGAGGGCAACGAGAAAGCCCCACGCAGTCACGTGCGAACGGACGACGAGGGGCCATCTGGAGATCGAGGTCTCGGGCTCGGCCACGGTGATATCCACTTCCTCGAAGGTCGATAGGGCGCTAATTGACAGGCTCGTGCACGGCACGTCGTGCCTTCGTCGAGCGCAGTATTAACAGCGACCGGAGTCCCATGCAC
>JBFWQN010000276.1:0-6968 GCA_050249405.1 Hyphomicrobiaceae bacterium
GGCGATGGAGGCGCGCCCCTCGCCGCGCGCCGTGTCGGCAAGATGCGCCTTGCTCCGCCCGAACAGCCCTGCGCCTTCGTAGATCAGGCCCGTGTAGCGCAGGATCAGCGTCGCGCCCGCCTCGATCTTGGCCAGCGCCGTCGCCGGGCTGTCGATGCCGCCGATGCCGATCAGCGGCATGGCCCGCCCCGTCGCGAGATGCATGCGGGCGAGCACCACGGTCGAGCGATGGAAGAGCGGCCGGCCGGAGAGCCCACCCGCCTCCTTCCCGCCCGCCACGTCGGCGATGCCGTTGCGGGCCAGCGTCGTGTTCGAGATGGCCACCGCGTCGACCTTGTGCGCGACGAGACGTGCCGCGATCGGCGCGACGTCGTCCTCGGCGATGTCCGGCGCCACCTTGACCACGATCGGCCGCTTGGGCCCGCCGGCCGCGACGTGCCGCTCCCGTGCCTCCATCACCCGCCCGAGAAGCTCGTCGAGCGCGGCCGGCGCCTGCAGGTCGCGGAGCCCCGGTGTGTTGGGCGAGGAGATGTTGACCGTGAAATAGCTGGCGACGCCGTAGAAGGCGTCGAGCCCGGCCACGTAGTCGGCCGTGCGGTCGGTGCTGTCCTTGTTGGCGCCGATGTTGACGCCGACGATGCCGCCCCGGCCGCGCCGCGCGGCGAGCCGTGCCAGCGCCGCCTCGTGACCCTCGTTGTTGAAGCCCAGCCGGTTGATCACGGCCCGGTCCCGGATGAGCCGGAAGACGCGGGGCTGCGGGTTGCCTGCCTGCGGCCTCGGCGTCACCGTGCCGATCTCAGCGAAGCCGCAGCCGACCGAGAGCACGGTATCCGGCACCCGCGCGTCCTTGTCGAAGCCGGCCGCGATGCCGACCGGATTGGGAAAGCGGAGCCCCGCAACCTCGACGGCAAGCAGTGGATCGTCGGGACCCGTGTCGCGCGGATGCAGGCCCTTCTCGAGCGCCTGGATGCTCATCTGGTGGGCGCGCTCGGGGTCGAGCGCCAGGAGCGCGGGGCGGGCGAGGTCGAACAGCTGGCTCAGCATCTGGCAAGGCGCTCCGGCAGGATGTGCCGCCCGTCGGGGCCGATGTGCAACTCGGCCATGTCGAGTGCAGCCGCGGCGGGAAGGGGGGCATAGAGATGCGGGAAAAGCGACCCGTCGCGGGCAGGCTCCCACTTGAGCGCTGCGCCAAGTCGCCCCGGATCGATCGTGACGACGACCAGGCCGGGTCGGCGGCCGGCATCGTCGGAGAAATGGCGGGCCAGTGTTCCGGCAAGCTGTCTGGCGGTGGACAGATGGATGTATCCGTCTCTGAGGTCGTCCGCCGAGCCGCCGTAGCGCCCGAGGCTGAGGGCCTCCGCCCAGGCGCTTGCCGGCAATATCTTGTAAACCATCTCCGTCATCCGATTTTCTCTTCGGTTACCTTTCGGCCCCATGCTGACTTACCGTGCGGCCCGCGAATTGCATCATCGGAGCAGCGCTGCATGTCCTGCAACGTGGCGTGCCGGATTGGGACCGGTGGAGCTGTCTGCGTGGACCTTGCCGTTTCGTGCGGGCAGCCAGCACTCGGCTTCGTTACAGCGCCGCCGGAGCGAGCGATGCCTACCACGGGACGAGTGCGAGGCGGAACCAAATGCAGCGACATGACAGGCCGCTCACCCACGAATGGATCTGGCAGGCCATCGACACGCTGGCAACCCGGCAGGGATTGACCCCGTCGGCGCTAGCTCGTCAAGCCGGCCTCGATCCCACGACCTTCAATCGCTCGAAGCGCCTGACGCCCGAGGGCCGCCCGCGCTGGCCGAGCACCGAGAGCATCGCCAAGGTTCTCGAGGCCACCGGGACGAGCCTCGACGAGTTTGCATCCATCGAGCTCGGCGCCGAAGGCGCGTTCGCGGCCGCGCCCGCAAAGGGCGAGACGCTCGTCGTGGCTGGTGTGCCGGTTCTCGCCGTGGTGCGCGACGCCACCGTCGCCGTCCTCGATCATGACAGGGGGGGAGGCGCAGCAGCCGATCATGAGGCGGTCTCCCTCCGCGGGAGATTCGCGATCACCGTCGCCGATTCGAGTCTGGAGCCGGCCTACAGCGTCGGCCATACGCTTGTCGTGAAGCATGTGGCCGCTCCTCGTGCCGGCGACCGTGTCGTGGTCAAGCCTGCCGGCCTGCCCGCTCTCCCCCGCCTCCTCGTTGCCGCGACGCGTGCTTGGCTGGAGCTTGGCCCATTCGGTGGCGGAGACGAGCGCCTCGCCATTCGCCGTCGTGACATCGATTGGGTTGCCCGCATCGTTCTGGTGCATCAATAGGCGCTCGGATCGCGCCCGGAAACCTGACCTCCAGTCCTCTCGCCAGCCGGTTGTGGGCTGGCTCGCGGACATGCTATCGGGGCCGTCCGACTGCGGACCGCGACATGCGGCTCGCCAGCGAGGCGGGTTCATGCGTCCCTTCGATGCACTATCGGCGACCGTCGGGGAGATGCTGGGCGGCGGCAGGCTGCTCTGCGTGCCGAGCTATCAGCGGGCGTTCGCATGGTCGCCCCGCGAGGCCGGCCAGTTGCTCGACGACGTGCTTCTCGCCTTGGACGAGGCCACCTCCGGCAGCACCGACACCGACTGCTTTCTCGGAGCGATCGTGCTGATGGAGCCGGTCGCCGATGCGCCTTCGGCCATCGCTCGGCCTGGCGTCGGCATGCCGCGCGCGGAGATCGTGGACGGCCTTCAGCGGCTCGTGACCTTGACCATCTTGTTCGCCGTATTGCGCGACATCGCCGCGGACGACGACCCTCCGTCGGCTGCCCTCGCGGCCTCGTGCGTTGCCAGACCTCTGCCCGGGCTCGAGGTGCCCGCCGTGCAACTTGTGCTGTCCGAGGATGCCCAGGACTTTTTCCACGACTTCGTACAAGCTCCCGGCGCGACCTCCGCCATGCCGAACGACGACGACCTCGTGCCTCACCAGACGCGCCTCGTCGCCGTGCGCGAGCATCTGCTGGCGACGGTGCTGGAGGAAAGCGTCGAGGTGCGGCGCCGGCTCGTCCAGTTCCTGCGTGATCGCTGCCACTTCGCGGTGATAACTGCCAGCACGCTCGATCGTGCTCACCGCATCTTTGCCGTGCTCAACGACCGCGGCAGGCCGCTCGCGCGCGGCGATATTTTGAAGGCACACATTCTCGGTGCCGTACCTGCAGCCCGGCGCGAGAGCCTGCACCGGCTCTGGAGCGAGCTAGAGGGCCTGCTCGGCGGCTCGCTCGAGGAGCTCTTCGGCCATCTGCGCACCATCGAGGGGCGCTCCCGCGTTCGCATACTCGACGAGATCCGGCACTTGATCGACCAGAGCGGCGACGCAGAGGCCTTCGTCCGCCAGACGCTCGCGCCCTATGCACGCATCCTTGCGGCCATCCGGTCGGGCGCCGACGCCGCGACGCCCCTCCCGCAAGCGATCTCGTCGTTTGTCACCTATCTCGGCTGGCTCGGCAGTCACGACTGGATGGCGCCGCTGATGCTCTACTGGCGGCGCGTCGATGGTGATTTGGCGCGGCTGGAGACGTTTCTGTCGCGGCTCGATCGTCTCGCCTTTGGGCTTCGCCTGCTCGGCGTCGGCTCGGACAAGCGGGTTGTTCGCTACCGGGCGATCGTCGAGGCGATCAAGACCGGCACACTCGACGCCCCCGGAAGCCCGCTCGATCTCACGCGGGACGAGATGCGCCTCATACTATTCAACCTGCGCGCGCTGCATGCCCGCAGCCAGCTCGCCTGCAAGCTCGTGCTGCTTCGACTCAACGATGCCATTGCCGGCTCGCCGCAGCGGCTGGATCCAGCGGACCTCACGGTCGAGCATGTTCTTCCCCAGAAGCCGGGCCGCAACAGCCAGTGGAGGGATTGGTTCCCGGCCACCGACGAGCGCGAGCGCTGCACGCAGTCGCTCGGCAATCTTGTTCTCGTCTCGCGCGACAAGAACGAGCGCGCCCGTAACCTCGAGCTCGTCCGCAAGCTCGAGGTCTACTTCGAAGGCACCTCGCCTGTCCCGGTGCTGACCCGTGACTTGCAGGGCACGAGCGAATGGCGGCCGGAGGACGTCAGGAGGCGCGAGGAGAGGCTCATCGGCATTCTCGACAGCCTCTGGGCCATCGCGCCGAAGCGGCCGGGCTTGCCGCCCACGAACGAGGACGAAGGCATTGGCGAGCAAGCCCTCGATAGGCCTGTACGCGGCGGCCTGCCCCGACTTGCGGCCCGCTCGCGCTAGACGAGATCCTCCGTGCGAGGATCGGCGCAAACACAACTTTTCGTTGAGACTGATTTTCCGACGGCCAGTGCTGCGCCGCCGCGATGAGCTGGCCAGCCGCCCTATAGTTGCTCGCATGTGGGGACCGTGGAGCGAGGGGAAATGGCGGCACGGATCGAAAGCGTGAGCTTGTCTGTCGAGGCGGTGCTGGCAGAGCCGCGTCGTCTCAGAGTGCCATTTTTTCAGCGCGGCTATGCATGGCAGCCGGAGCACGCCGAGCGGCTGCTGAGCGATCTGTCCGCCCATGCCGCCGGTGAGCGGCAGCTCGACTGGTATCCCCTTGGCGCTATCATTCTGGCGCAGGCATCGGGCGCAACCGAGGCGGCCGTTGCGGACGGCCACCAGCGGCTCATCACGCTCACCATCCTGCTCGCCGTTCTGCGCGACCTCGAAAACGATCCTAAGCGCCGTCAGCGTCTCGCGCAGTGCATCCTCGACGATGACGGACGGCCTCGGTTCTCGACGCTGCCCGGCGCCGCCGACATGCTGCTCGAGGCAGTGCAGGCCGACGGTGCCACGCGGCGGGAGCCCGAGGAGCGCGATCCCGGGTCATCGCCGAGCGAGACCGCTATTCTGGACAACCGTTCGTTGTTTCACGCCCGGCTCGCGGGCCTGCCGGCGACTCAGCGGAGCGCCCTCGCCGACTTCATCCTGTCGCGCACCTTCCTCGTCGTGGTCACCGTCGCCGACGAGCGCGCCGCCCGCCTGCTGTTCACCACGATGCACGAGACCGGCGTCCGGCCCCGAAACGCCGATTTCCTGAAGAGCCGCGTGCTCGGCAAGTGCGAAGGCGAGTTGAGGGAGAAGGCACAGGATACCTGGGAGAGCATCGAGGCCCGCGTCGGCCGCGACGGCATGGATGCGCTCTTCCTCAACATCGCCGCCATCGAGTCGCGCACCATCGTCACCGAGCATCCCGTGGTGGCGCTCGGCCAGATCTTCGATTTCGACGCACCCGGCGTGGCCGAGCATTTCGTCACCGGACGCTTGAAGCCGATCGGCAGGTACTACGCCGACATGCTGCAGTTGATCCGCGACCCGCAGGCGAGCCCGCCGGCCGTCTTCCGCCGTCTGCAATACCTGTCCTGGATCGTCCGGCACGAGACGTGGCGTCTGCCGGTGCTCCATTGGCTCCATAGCCGAGGATTTGAGGACGAGCACACGGCCGGGCTGCTGGCACGGATCGAGGCACTGGCCTGGATGAACACCATTCGGGCGGAGGAATCCTATCGCCGCGACCGGCGCTATCTCGCCATTCTCGAGCGAATCGATCGCGGAGATGTGCTCGAGCCTGGCGGTCCGCTGGACATTTCGCCTGCCGAATGGTCGTCAGCGCGTCAAATCCTCTGCGGACCGAATTTGGCCCGCAGGCCGTACAAGCTCTTCCTGCTTCTGCGGCTCAACTCGATCTACGAGGGCGACGCGGCCGTCACCATCACGCCGGATGCCACGATGGAGCACATCCTGCCGCAGCGGCCGGCGGCCACGGGGCGCTGGGCACAGGATTTCGATGGCGAGGCGGATGCGGCAGTCCTGAAGCATATGCTCGGCAATCTGACCCTGCTGACGGAGCCCGAGCAGAGCCGGGCCGGCAACCGGGAGTTCGAGGCGAAGCGCTCCGTTTATGGCTCGAGCGCCTTCACCCTGTCACGCCAGCTCGCCGGCTGGGAGTCGTGGACGGCCGACGCCATCCGCGCACGCACGGTGCAGCTGGCCGACGACCTGCTGGGGGCCCTCGGCGCGGAGTAGCCGGACGCCGCCAGACGGCCATTGCGGACACGTGTGCCGTCAATGGCTCGTCGCGCGAGGCCACCCGGCGAACAGGGCCTCGAGCCCGAGCCGGCGGGCGTCCGCCTCGAGGCCTGCCCGCTTCAGCGCCCGGATCGCATCGCCGAGGGCGATCATGTGCGCCGTCTCACCCGTATCAGGCCCCAGCGTGCGCATGACGAGCAGCATCGTGCGGGCCAGCTCTTTGCGCTTCGACGCCTCCTGCAGCTGGCTCAGCACACCCGTCTCCGGCAGATGGCCGGTCGCTGGTTGCGGCGTACGGCTCGCCGCCTCCCACAGTGGGATCGGAATCTGATAATCGAGCGCATCGAGCACGGTGACCAGCCGATGCATCAGCTCCGGCGCGAGGCGCCCGCGCACCGCGAGCTGCTCCACCGCTCCCAGGCTCTCACCCCGCCGTCCTCGCATCGCCGGGTCGGCGATATCCGCCAGCGCCAGCCAGTAGCCCATCGCCGCATGCCGCTCCCCTGCGGGCGGATCGGCCCATCGTCGCGCCCGCTCGTAGCGGCCGGCAGCGATCTCGATCTCGATGGCCGTCTCCGCGAACCAGCCGAGCTCGATCTGAGGCCGGAAATCGTCGATCGCCGTCGCGAGCAGGGCGGCCGCGGCGAGATATGGCCCGCGCGCCCGTCGCGTCTCGTCGAGAAACGCTCGCGCCAGCTTGGCTTTCCGGGCTGGGGTCCGCTCGGCTTCGAGTGCCTTGAGCAGCAGCGCGCGCTTGAGGGGAGGGTCGAGGCGCTCGGCCAGCGGCTCGGCCATGGCAGCAGGGCCGAATTCAACCGCTCTGTACGCTGTGGCGAGCTCGGACGCGCCCAGTGCGTGCACCATCGTTGCCGCTTCGGCCGCCGCAATGCGGGTTGCAGAGTCGAGTGCGCCTGCTGCCACCGCCGCGAGCAGCGCCGGCTC
>JBFWQN010000277.1:0-6940 GCA_050249405.1 Hyphomicrobiaceae bacterium
GGCCCGCTCGCAAGGAAGTCGCGGTACATCGACGGCGCATCGTTGCGTTGCTGGATCAGCTCGATCTGCGCACCACCCGAGTTGGCGAGAGCGATGGAGGCATGCACGTCGGAGGGCTGTCCGCGATAGAGGAAGTTCCTCACCGGCAGCCGCTCGACGTAGTACCAGGGCCCGACTCCCAGCACCTCGATCCAGTGCCGCATGGCCGCCTCGATGTCGCGCACGACGTAGCCGAGTTGGCGGATCTCTCCGTAGATGAGGCTCATTGGCGATCTCCTTTCGTTGCGGCCATAATCGGCGCCTCGGTCACCGTTGTCTCGGCAATGACAGCCCGACGATGACCCCGCACAGGTTGGCGGCACCGGCGAGTATGATGGCGGTATGATAGCCGCCCGTCAGGTCGAACAGGCGTGCGGCGATGACCGGCAGCACCAGCGCCGCGACGCACCAGGCGATGTAGACGCGGCTCGCGACCCGTCCGAACAGCGCTTTCGGCCAGTAGAAGGCGACGGCGGCCGCCGTGACGCCCGAGATCAGGCCGTAGCCGATCCCGATCATGCCGAGCGTCGGTATGGCCATCTCGGCGGTCGGCACCAGCGTCAGCAGGATGGCGCCGGCGAGAGCGATGGCCTGCGCTCCTCCTGCCACGTGCGGAACGGCCATCTTGTCCGACAATAGCCCGCCGGCAACGCGCGCGCCGGCAATGGCTGCCGTGATGCCGGTGGTGGCAGCGAGCGCCGTCGCCTTGCTCGCGCCATAGGCCGCGAGGATCGCGGCGGCCTGGCTCAGCACCATCAGGCCGGCCGTCGCCGCGAACAGGAACACGAGGAACAGCTTCCAGAAGATCGACTTGAGCCGCAGCGCATCGAGCGTTCCTGCCTCTCCCGTGCTCGTCGTCGTTGGGCGAACGACGCGAACCCCTGACCGGGCCATCAGCACGGTCGCGACCAACCCACAGAGCGCCACCGCCACGGCGAGCCCCGCCAGCGTGATGCGGACGCCATAGGCATCGATGCCCCAGCCGAAGGCCGGCGCCGCCAGCATGGCACCCAGCGGAAACAGCGAGACGAGATAGCCGTTGACGAGCCCCGGCCGTGTGATCGGCGTCGCGTTCACGCACTGCTGCGCGCCGACGTAGGCGAGGCCGCCGCCGAGGGCGAACATCACTCCGTAGCCGAACGCCAGCTGCACGAAGCCCTGCGACAGGGCCGCGATGGCGACGCCCGACGAGGCAAGCCCGGCGGAGAGCGCGATGATCGCCGGCACCGGCACGAGCCCGAACAGCCACGGCGCCAGGTTGAGCCCGATCGTGAAGAAGATCACCGATATGCCGAACACCGAGGCCAGCTCCGAGCGTGTCGCCGAGAGCATTTGCTCGAGCGGGGCCAGGAACACGCTGAACGCGTAGATGGACCCGAGCGGCAGGCTCAGAATCGTTGCGGCCGCGAGCGCCGCACCGGGCCGCTGGTGGCGTGCGGCGGTCATCGTCTCGTTCATGCGCGGGCTTTTCCGGATGCTCTAGCGTCTCTCGGCCCGACTGTGGACGCAGAACGATACGGCCGGCAACTGGTGCTTCACCCTCCTGCGATCGATCGGCGCCCTGCCCCCGTGTTGCCGCGAATGGGCCAAGAAGCTCCCGCAATCGGCCATTACCACAAGTTAAGGATGCCTGATTTACCATGACGGCTGGTTTCTCAGGCACCGAAGCGACGGCGAGCCGCCCGTAAGAGGCGGCCCGGTGGAATGGGGGACAGCGGTCGCGCCGGCATGCGGGGCCCGATTGGTGGGGGTTTGCCTTGTTCTTGCGTCATTGGAGCCTATTGGCCGGAGCCGCCGCAGCGGCGGTGGTGGCCGCGCTGGGTATGCCCGCGGTCGTAGAGGCGCAAGGCGGTGAGCGCTCGCTGTCGATCTACAACATACATACCAAGGAGACCGTCACGGCGGTCTTCAAGCGCAATGGGCGCTTTGTCGACGACGGTTTGGCCAAGCTCAACCACGTGATGCGCGACTATCGCCGCAACGAGGCGGCGCAGATGGACCGGGAGCTGATCGACCTGCTCTGGGAGATCCACCACGAGCTGGGCTCGAAGGAGCCGATACATCTCGTGTCGGGCTATCGGTCGCGCGCTACCAACGACATGCTCCGCCGGACGGTCGGCGGTCAGGCGAGCGAGAGCCGCCATATGCTGGGCAAGGCCGCGGACGTTCACTTTCCCGACGTGCCTCTGAAGCGGATCCGCTATTCGGCGCTCATTCGCGAGCGGGGCGGCGTTGGCTATTACCCGACCTCCGCCTTGCCGTTCGTGCATGTCGACACCGATCGCGTCCGCAGCTGGCCCCGCTTGCCGCGTTACGAGCTTGCCCTTCTGTTCCCTTCGGGAGCGTCGCGGCACATGCCGGCGGAGGGCGGCCCCATCTCGCAGGACGATGTCCGCATCGCCCAGACCCGGCATGGCGAGCTTGCCCGCCAGATCGCCCAGTTCCGCGAGGAGCGAGCCGCTTCGGGCATTACCGTTGCCGAGGCGCGGCCCGCCACGGTCGCTCAGCCCGCTGCGGCTGTCGCGTCGCTGTCGTCACGGATCGTCCCGGCGTCGCCGTCGCTGGTCGAGCGGCCTGAGCTGGTCACGGCCCGCCTGTCGCAGCGCGTCGCACTGCCCATGGCACCATCTGCGGGCGATCGTGCTCGTCTCGCCGAGCTTGCGAGCCTGGCGCTCGACGTGCCCCGGCTTCTCGTAGGCCCGGCACCCGCCCGTCGTTCCATTGCACCGCCTTTGCCGAGCCTGGCTGGGGGCTCGTTGCCCCTGCCGCCTGATGCGATCGGTGCGGCATCACCGTCGCCATCCGCGCCGGAGCGGCAGGTGGCCTCGCTCGGCCCGTCTCTGGCACCTTCTGCCTCGCTCACGGATTCCGGACGCTTCTCCTGGGGCGGCTGGGTCCCGGCCCCGGCTTTCGACGAGGAGCACCCCGAGGAGCTGTCATATCGTCCGTTTCCGATCGTCCCATATCTTACCGACGCCCCCAGCCAGCCGCTTATGGGTGAGCTCGTCCTGGTCGACGTCGCGCGTACCGTCGAGATGCTGGACCAGCTCGAGACGAGCGCCACGCTGCGTTTCCGCCCTACGGCGCAGGCGGCGGGCGCGCTTTGGGCTCAGCAGTTCAGTGGAGCGGCCGTGGTCGGAATCGACCGCGAGCGTGAGGGTGCCGGGGTGCCAGCGGCGGCGGGCTCTGTCTTGAGCCGCGCGGTGCGCACCAGTCAGCGTTGAGGCCCGTCGCGGGGCTCGAGCGTATCGGCGGACAGCACGCGCTCGAGCTGTCGCTTCAGCACGTCTTTTGCCGCTTCCGCTGCCGTGAGGATTTCGCGGAATCGGTGGAACTCGAGCACGCCGACTCCCTCGCTGAGCCCATCGATCAGAATGTCGGGCCGGCTCGAGCGTAGCTTCTCGCGGATGATGGAGCGTTGCAGGATTTGCGACGCCGATAGCAGTGCTTCGAGCGCCCTCGGTCCACTCGCGGAGGTGCGCTCGCGCGCAGCACCCGAGACATCGACGGCAATGGTGATGTCGGCGCCCTCGCGCACGAGCTCGAATGGCAGCGGATCGACGAGTCCGCCGTCGAGAAGCGCCCTCCCGCCAATGACGACCGGCCCGAATATGACCGGCAGCGCAATGCTGGCGGCGACCGCCTGCCGCAGCGGCCCTTCGCGGATCACGACCGCGTCCTGCGCATAGAAATCCGTGGCGACGATGGCGAGTGGCACCTGCAGGCCCTCCATCATCGCCGGCAAGCGGGAAGGCAGCAGCGCCTCGAGCAGCGCCTCGGCATCGAGGAGCGCCGACCGGAGCGGTAATAGCCGGAACAGATGATCGATCGGCCGCGGTCGCACCGACAGCAGCTGGCGTACGAGCGCATAGCGCTCGGAAAGTACCTCCTCGACATGTGCGCGCATGTGCCGGGCCGACAGGCCGGCCGCGGCGCCTGCGCCGAAAATCGCCCCGATCGAGGTGCCCGCGATCACCGCGGGCGCAAACCCCTCTTCCTCCAGGGCTTCGAGAATCGCGAGATGTGCGAGGCCTCTCGCGCCGCCTCCTCCGAGCGCGAGCCCGATGCGAGGCTTGCCGGTGCGGGCGGGCAGGCCGCCCATCGTCCGCGGAGCGAGGTTCATGGCGTTCGGCCCTCTACACGTGCTCTCGTCCTGCCGGAGTGACGGCTCGGCGTGGCGGCCCCCTCGACACTTTGGGTCCGGGGCGGCGCGATCAATGCGTCAAATTCTGTCCAGGCCGAGGCAACCGGTGTGCCCGAACGCACGAAGGGGATGCCGAGCGGCATCCCCTTCGCCTGCAAGTCGTGCGGAGCCCGTCCCTCATCCGAGAATGAGGGCCTGGAAGGTGCTTATTGCGCCCAGAACTCGACGAAGGCGTGCGCCTTGCTCGTCGCGTTCTTGTCGAAAACGCGCGAGCGATAGCTGACCTGGATCTCGCGCACTGGCTTCTGTTTCAGGTCGACGGGCCCGTAGGAGCTGCCACCGTCGATCTTCTGGCTGACAGGGATCGTATCCGTCGTTCCGTCGCCATAGATGACCGTCAGCTTGTTGAGCTGGATCGCGCGGTCCTTCACGTCGAGCCGCATGCGATTGAAGCCCCAGTTGCGAGCCACCGAGATGACATCGGTCTCGTAGCCGATGCCCTTCTTCAGGCTGACCGAGAAGAACTTCGGCTGCTGACCGCCGAGATAGAGCCAGCCTCGGTTGCTGCCGTGCTTGAAGGCCTCGCCAGACCCGCCGACACCGCTCGTGGGCCGCCCGAACCAGCCTTCGGCATATTCGCCGTAGACCTCGACTCGAGCTTGTCCTTTGAACCCGGGACGGCTCTTGTAGACGAGCTGGATCTCCTTGATGAACCGGTCGCCCTTGAGGGTGAACCAGTTCGTGCGCGAGTTGGCTGGAATGTTGGCGGCCACCGCCAGCACGTCGGGCTCGCCGTCGCTATAGACGACGCGCAGCTCGTTCAGGAAAATCTCGTTGTCGAGGACGCGCAGCCGGATCTTGTCGAATTTGCCGAACTCGCGGCCGATCTTGATCACGTCCCGATCGATGCCGAAGCCGACGTCTTGCACACCGAACAGCACGTCGCCGCCCGCGGTCAGCGACCCGGGAGCAGCAGCGGCCGGTGTAGGGGCCGTCGGCCGGGTTTGCACGCTGGCACTGGGATCGGGCCGGGAGGGCGCGACGGCGGGTGTGACGATGCCGCCGCCGCTGGATGGGCGGGAGGCACGTGCGCCCGAGCTCGAGGTCACCCCGACGATGCGCACCGCTGCCTGGCGTGGCTCGCCCGGCGCGGTCTTGTAGTGCATCACGATCTCGTCGATGAACTTCTCGGGCCCGCGTCCATCGTTGGGACCCATGACGCGCGTGCGAACATCGCGCTCGTTGAGCTGGATCAGCCGCCCGCGATCCTCCGTGAACGTCGAGCCGTCGCTGTATCGCACGTCGATCTTCGAGATGTCGACGGCCGATCCGTCGAGCGCGTACACCCGAATGCCGCTGAATTTGCCGGGGATCGAGCGGACGTCGATCCGGTCGATATCTCGGATGATCCGGCGGGCCTTCTCCTCGGCGAGCGTCACCTCGACCTGCGCCAAAGCGGCAGTCGCCGGGACCATCGCGACGAGCGCGAGGGCCAGCGCAAGCAGCCTCCCAAACATCATGAACTCCCACAGTTACGGACGATGCCCCGGATGATCGTCAGGCGATAACCTATCCATTGATCCAAAAAAAGGCTATTGGCCTGCCGATTGGATCGTCCGGAGCGTGGCCCGAAAGCAACGCATCTACCGGGTCCGACGATAAGCGGTCGTGAGAGCTTGGGAGGGTTACGGGCATGGAGGCGTCGGCGGGGCAAACGCGCGCGAAAGGCGACATCGTGACGGCGATCGCCGTATTGAGGCAGCGTTTCGGCGATCGCCTGCAGACGGGCGAGGCCATCCGCCGGCAGCATGGCCACACGCTCACCTGGATCGCCAACCAGCCGCCGGATGCGGTCGTCTGGCCGCTCTCCACGGAGGACGTGCAAGAGGTCGTTCGCGTCGCCGCCGCGCACCGCGTACCGGTCATCCCCTTCGGCGCCGGCACCTCCCTCGAAGGCCATCTCAATGCGCCCGAAGGCGGCATCTCGATCGATCTCTCGCGCATGGACGAGATCCTGTCCGTCAACGCGACCGACCTCGATTGCGTCGTCCAGGCCGGCGTCTCGCGCAAGAAGCTCAACGACTATCTGCGCGACATGGGGTTGTTCTTTCCGGTCGATCCCGGCGCCGAGGAGGCTTCCATCGGCGGCATGGCGGCGACGCGGGCCTCGGGCACCACGGCGGTCCGCTACGGCACGATGCGCGAGAACGTGCTGAACGTGACTGCGGTGATGGCTGACGGCTCTGTCGTCCGCTCCGCGCGGCGCGCGCGCAAGTCGTCCGCCGGCTACGATCTCACCAAGCTGCTCGTCGGCTCCGAGGGGACGCTCGGCGTCATGACCGAGCTCACCGTGCGCCTCTATGGCATCCCCGAGAAGATCGTGGCCGCGGTCTGCCCGTTCGAGACGCTCGGCGGCGCCGTCAACTCGGTCATCCAGGCGATCCAGCTCGGCCTCGGCCTCGCCCGCTCCGAGCTGATGGACGAGGTCCAGGTCGCGGCCTTCAACAAGCACTCGGGCCTGGGCTTGGAGGAGCGGCCGATGCTGTTCCTCGAGTTCCATGGCACCGAGGCAGCGGTGGCCGAGCAGATCGAGCGGTTCCGCGAGATCGCGCTTTCCGAGGGAGCCATGCGCTTCGACTGGGCCGAGCGCGAGGAGGATCGCCGTCGTCTCTGGAAAGCGCGGCACGAGGCCTATTGGGCGATGCGCACCATGCATCCCGGCCGCGACAGCATCGCGACCGACATCTGCGTGCCGAT
>JBFWQN010000278.1:0-6938 GCA_050249405.1 Hyphomicrobiaceae bacterium
GCGAGAAGATTCCCCGGCAGGGTGGACCCGGGATCACGCGCTCGGACCTGCTCGTCATCAACACGACCGATCTCGCGCCCCACGACGGCGCCGATCTATCGGTGATGGAGCGCGATGCGAGGCGCATGCGTGGCGACAAACCGTTCGTCCTGACGACGATCAAGGACGGCGGTGGCGTCGCCGAGATCGCCGCGTTCATCGAGCGGGCGGGTGGGCTGGCGCCGACCTGACGTGCGCGCTCACCCGATCACGGCAGGCGGCCAGGAAGCTCGCGTTGGGGCAGAACTGAGGCACCGCCGGGCGCGAAGGCTCGCTCGTCAGCCAATGTGCACAGCGGTCCTGCGCCGGACACGCGTAGCAGCGCTGCTGGGCTGCGAGGAGGGCCTCGCCCTGCTCCAGGCGCACCGCGGCGCCCGTGAGCCCGAGCTTCTCCGTCATGCCTTCGAGCAACGCTGCGACATGCCAGACCTTCTCGGTCATCGGGCGGTTCGGCTTGCTTTGGCCCACGGCGTGTCCTCCTCGAGGATGTGCCAGTCCCGCCCCGAGCAACAAGAATAAATCATGTCACGAAATGCAGGCCGGCAATTTGATCTCCATCAATGCGGCGATCGGCCGGAGGGGTGGCGCCGAAACGACCGCATTGACCAGACCACGTCCCGGAAGGATGGGGAGCTGGCCCGCCGAGCCATCGCGGCGATCCGGCGCGCGGAAAGGATGGCTATTGTGCAACTTGGCGGCGGCGGACTGGCATGAGGGACGCTCTTCCTTCGGCGGCGAGCCGCGATCTGCCGCTGCGTGGCATCGTGCTCCTGGCCCTGGCCGCGTTCGCGAGCTCGATCAACCTGCGCGTCTCGGACCCCCTGCTGCCGGTCATAGCGCACGAGCTATCCGCGACGGTCGGCCAGGCTTCGGCCACGGTTGCGGCTTTCGCCGTGGGCTACGGGCTGCTGCAACTCGTGTTCGGCCCGGTCGGCGACCGGTGGGGAAAATTGCGTGTGGTGGGGCTCACTGCCGTCATGGCGGGGGTGGCGACGGCAGCCGTGGCTCTCGGCTCGACGCTCGGGAGCCTGATCGCGCTTCGTTTCATGGCGGGCGGCTTTGCGGCGGCCTCCATTCCGCTGGCGTTCGCCTGGATCGGTGACGTCGTGCCGTTCGAGCAGAGGCAGACGATCCTCGCCCGGTTTCTCACCGCGCAAATCTCGGGCATCGTTCTGGGGCAGGCGCTTGGCGGTTATCTGGGCGAGGTGCTCGGCTGGCGGGCCGTGTTCGTCGTGGTGGGGGCCGTTCACGTTCTGGCCGGGTTGGCCTTGCTGGTGGGGCTGCAACTCCATCCGGCCGTCCAGCCGCCGCCCGCCAAACGTCGTTCCATAGCAGGGGGCGCCCTCGCCGACATGCTCCGTCTGCTGAGCCGGCGGTGGGTGCGCGTGATGCTGGCCAGCGTGGCCATCGAGGGCTTCGCCTTCTACGGAGCGTTCGCCTACATCGGAGCCGACCTCCACCATCGGCTCGGCGTGGGTCTGGCTGCCGTCGGCGCCATGATCGCGACATTCGCGCTGGGTGCGATTGCCTATACTCTGACGGCACGCCGGCTGCTCGCTCGGCTCGGCGAGCGCGGGCTTGCGGCAGCGGGCGGCATCCTGCTGTGCCTCGGCTATGCGGCGCTCGCCCTCAACGCGACGGTGACGCTCGTCCCACTCGTGATGGTGGTTCTGGGCCTCGGCTTCTATATGATCCACAACACGCTGCAGACGAATGCCACGCAAATGGCACCGGAGGCTCGGGGCCTCGGCGTCTCGCTGTTCGCCTTCGCGCTGTTCATGGGACAGTCCCTCGGGGTGGCCCTCGCTGCGCCGCTGGTGGACCGCCTCGGAGCCCCGGCCGTCTACCTCGTTGCGGCGGTCTTGCTCCCCGCGGTTGCGCTCTGGTTCAGGTCGCAGTTGTCGCGCCGATGACGGAGATTGCCACTGGACCTTTCGCTGTCCGGACAATCGGACTTGGCTGCAAATGCCGCGATTGCCGCATATTCCGACCTTAACCGCTCCGCCGAATTCATCTATGAGAACCCGCAAATGCAGTCGCTGCAGCGGGTGCCGCCGCAGCGATGTGGCTCTTGCCGCAATCCGGACAAGAAAAACAAGCGAAGGGACCTGCCATGTCGCGCAACGAGAAGAACGAGCTCTTGCAGCGGACCTCGTTTCTGAACGGCGTCAATGCCGTCTACATCGAGGAGATGCAGGAGCGTTACGAGCAGAATCCCGGCTCGGTCTCGGACGAGTGGCGGCTGTTCTTCCAGAGCCTCCAGGAGGAGCGCCAGCGGGGTAACGGCGACGGACAGGGACACGGACCGTCGTGGGGCCGGCCGATCGACGAGCTGACACAGAACGGCGAGCTGGTGGCCGCTCTGACGAGCGACTACGGGTCCACCGAGCGCTCGGTCCGCGAGCGGATCGGCCAGCGCGCGCAGAGCCTCGGCGTGGAGCTATCCCCCGCGGCCTCGTTCCGCGCCACCCAGGACAGCCTGCGCGCGTTGATGCTCATCCGGGCCTATCGTGTGATGGGCCATCTCGTCGCCGATCTCGATCCGCTGGGCCTCACCGAGAAGAAGCGCCACGAGGAGCTTCGCCCGGAGACCTACGGCTTCACCGACGCCGATCTCGACCGGCCGATCTTCATCGACAAGGTGCTTGGTCTAGAGACGGCGACGGTGCGCCAGATCCTGAAGATCCTGCGCCGGACCTATTGCCGTCACGTCGGCGTCGAGTTCATGCACATCACGAGCCCTGTGCAGAAGCGCTGGCTGCAGGAGCGCATCGAGGGCGAGACGAAGGACATCCGCTTCACCACCGAGGGCAAGCGCGCGATCCTCAACAAGCTGATCGAGGCGGAAGGCTTCGAGAAGTTCTGCGACGTGAAATACACGGGCACCAAGCGCTTCGGACTCGACGGCGGCGAGAGCCTGGCACCGGCGCTCGAGCAGATCATCAAGCGGGGCGGCCAGCTCGGGCTGAAGGAGATCGTCATCGGCATGGCGCACCGCGGGCGCCTCAACGTGCTCGCCAATGTCATGTCGAAGCCGCTGCGCGCGATCTTCAATGAGTTCAAGGGTGGCTCCTACAAGCCTGACGACGTCGAGGGCTCGGGTGACGTGAAGTATCACCTCGGCGCCTCGTCGGATCGCGAGTTCGACGGCAACAAGGTGCACCTGTCGCTGACGGCGAACCCGTCGCATCTCGAGATCGTCGATCCAGTCGTGCTCGGCAAGGTGCGGGCCAAGCAGGATCAGCTCGGCTGCAAGCCGGGCGAGCGCGAGCCGGTGCTGCCGCTGCTCATCCACGGCGACGCGGCGTTCGCGGGCCAGGGCGTCGTCGCCGAATCGCTCGGTCTCTCCGGTCTCACCGGCCATCGCGTCGGCGGCTCGATCCATTTCGTCATCAACAACCAGATCGGCTTCACGACGAACCCGCGCTACTCGCGCTCGTCGCCCTACTGCACCGACGTCGCCAAGATGGTCGAGGCGCCGATCTTCCATGTGAACGGCGACGACCCGGAAGCCGTGGTGCACGTGGCCAAGATCGCCATCGAGTTCCGCATGCGTTTCCAGAAGCCGGTCGTGATCGACATGGTCTGCTACCGGCGCTACGGCCACAACGAGAGCGACGAGCCGGCGTTCACGCAGCCGATCATGTACCGCAAGATACGCTCGCATCCGACCACGGTCGAGCTCTACGGCAATCGCCTCGCCGAGGAAGGCGTCGTGTCGCCTGAGGAGCTGCAGTCGATGAAAGCGGCCTTTCGCGCGCGGCTCGACGACGAGATGGCGGCGGCCGAGAGCTACAAGCCGAACAAGGCGGACTGGCTCGACGGGCGTTGGGCCGGCGTGGGGCTGCCCGCCGACGACGCGCGGCGCGGCGACACGGGCGTGGCTCTCGACACCCTGCGCGACGTGGGGCGCCGGATCACCACGCTGCCGCAGGATTTCAACCCGCACCGGACCATCCAGCGGCTCGTCGAGCGCCGCCGCGAGATGATCGAGACCGGCGAGGGGGTGGACTGGGCGATGGCCGAGCATCTGGCCTTCGGCACCCTGATGAGGGAGGGCTATCCGGTCCGCCTCTCCGGCCAGGACGTGGAGCGCGGCACCTTCTCGCAGCGCCATTCGGTTCTCTACGACCAGGAGACCGAGCGCCGCTATACGCCGCTCAAGTACATCTCGCCGGACCAGGGGCGCTTCGAGGTCATCAACTCGATGCTTTCCGAGGTGGCGGTGCTCGGCTTCGAGTACGGCTACTCGCTGGCGGAGCCCAACTCGCTCGTGATGTGGGAGGCCCAGTTCGGCGATTTCGCCAACGGCGCGCAGGTGGTCTTCGACCAGTTCCTGTCATCGGGCGAGCGCAAGTGGCTGCGCATCTCGGGGCTCGTCTGTCTGCTGCCGCATGGCTACGAGGGGCAAGGGCCGGAGCATTCGTCGGCGCGGCTCGAGCGCTTCCTGCAGATGTCGGCCGAGGACAACTGGCAGGTGGCCAACTGCACGACGCCTGCCAACTACTTCCATATCCTGCGCCGGCAGCTGAAGCGGAACTTCAGGAAGCCGCTGATGCTGATGACGCCGAAGTCGCTGCTCCGCCACAAGCGCGTCGTCTCGCGTCTCGACGAGCTGGGCCCCGGCACGACCTTCCATCGCGTGCTCTGGGACGATGCGCAACTCCAACCGGGCCAAGGCGTCACGCTGAAGCCTGACGACCAGATCCGGCGCGTGGTGCTCTGCTCGGGCAAGGTCTACTACGATCTCCTCGACGGTCGTGATGCGGCCAAGGCCGACGATGTCTACCTGATGCGCGTGGAGCAGCTCTATCCGCTGCCGGTGCAGGCTCTGAAGACCGAGCTCGCCCGGTTCCGGAACGCCGAGATCGTCTGGGCGCAGGAGGAGCCGCGAAACATGGGCTCGTGGACCTACATGGAGCCGAGCATCGAGTGGATCCTGTCGCAGATCGACATTGCGGCGAAGCGGCCGCGGTATGTCGGCCGCCCGGTCTCGGCCGCCACCGCGACGGGCCTCGCCTCGAAGCATGCGAGCGAGCAGCGCTCCGTGGTGCAGCAGGCGTTGGCGGCGTGAGCCGTGGGCTCGACAATCAACGAGTGTGATCAGGCCCGTCGCAGCGGCGGCGGCTAGAGCAGGGGCGAAGAATGGCCGTCGAGATCAAGGTTCCCGCACTCGGTGAGTCGGTGACCGAAGCGACAGTGGGCAAGTGGCTGAAGCAGGCAGGCGAGGCCGTGAAGGTCGACGAGCCGCTGGTGGAGCTCGAGACCGACAAGGTCTCGGTGGAGGTGCCGGCGCCCGCCGCGGGCATCCTCGCCGACATCGCCGTCGAGGCGGGCGCTACCGTGGCGGTGGGCACCGTGCTCGGCCGCATTACCGAGGGCGCGGCGGCATCCGCCAAGCCCGCCGCAGCCCCGGCTACGCCAGCCAAGCCCGCCCCTGCCGCCCCGGCCGCCAAGCCCGCGCCGGCGGCGGCAGCGGTGCCAGCGAGCGCCATGCCGCCGTCGCCCGCGGCAAGGAAAATCATGGAGGAGAAGGGCCTCGCGGAGACGGACGTCGAAGGCTCGGGCCGGCGCGGCCAGGTGCTGAAGGAGGACGCGCTCGCTGCCGCAGCGGCTCCGGCTCCCCGGCCGCAGGCATCGCCACAGGCCCAGCCGCCAGCCGCGAGCCCGGCGCCGGCCATGTACGTGCCCCCCGCCTCGATGCCGGCCATGCGCTCGCCGTCCATGCCCAACGATGCCGCGCGCGAGGAGCGCGTACGCATGACACGGCTCCGGCAGACGATCGCGCGGCGGCTGAAGGAGGCACAGAACACGGCGGCGATGCTGACGACATTCAACGACGTCGACATGTCCGCTGTGATGGCGCTGCGCAACCAGTACAAGGATCTGTTCGAGAAGCGGCACGGCGCCAAGCTCGGCTTCATGAGCTTCTTCGTGAAGGCTTGCCTCACGGCGCTGAAGGAGATCCCGGCCGTCAACGCCGAGATCGACGGGCAGGACATCATCTACAAGAACTACTACCACATCGGAGTCGCCGTCGGCACGGACAAGGGCCTCGTGGTGCCCGTCGTGCGCGAGGCCGACCGCATGAGTTTGGCCGAGATCGAGACGACGATCGCCGATTTCGGCAAGCGGGCCCGGGACGGGCGGCTCGGCATCGACGAGATGCAGGGCGGCACGTTCACGATCTCGAACGGTGGCGTCTACGGCTCCATGATGTCGATGCCGATCCTCAACGTGCCGCAATCGGGCATTCTCGGCATGCATCGCATCGAGGACCGTGCCGTGGTGCGCAACGGCCAGATCGTGATCCGGCCGATGATGTACCTGGCGCTGAGCTACGACCACCGCATCGTCGACGGCAAGGAGGCGGTCTCGTTCCTGGTGCGTGTGAAGGAGTGCCTGGAGGATCCGCAGCGCTTCGTGCTGGAGCTGTGAGGGCGCCCCGCTTTTCCGCGGGGCAGCGGCGATTACGGGCCGGTTATTGAGAGGCATCGATGGCTGACGACAATGTGGACATCCGATTTCTCGGGCGACAGGTGCAGATTCTGCAGGGCGATGTGCGTGATATGCGGGCCGGCCAGTCGCGCCTCGACAGCGATCTTGCACGCCTGAGCGCGGAGTTCGCCCGCCAGCAGGCCCACATCGACGCCAAGTTCGAGCAGATCGACGCACGCTTCGAGCAGATCGATGCCCGCTTCAAGCAGGTTGACGCCCGCTTCGAGCGGCTCGAGAAGCAGATGGACGCCAACATGCGTTCGATCGATGCCCGCTTCGATCAGGCCCATAGGACGATGGCAGCGAATCTCGAGGTGCTGCTCGCGGCCATCGGAAAGCGGTAGGGCAGGCTGTCATGGCCTACGGCTCCGAGCCGCCGCGCATCCAGGCGCACATTTGCG
>JBFWQN010000279.1:0-6932 GCA_050249405.1 Hyphomicrobiaceae bacterium
GGGCATGACAGCCGTTGCCCGTGAGGCTTGGGAATGGCTTAGGCATGAACGTCGCGCGCAGGCCGTGCTTCTCCGCAATCGATTTCACCATGAACTTGAAGAAGGCGTGCCGGTCGGCGGTCGTGAGGCAATCGTCGAATTCCCAGTTCATCTCGAACTGCCCGTTCGCGTCCTCATGATCGTTCTGGTAGGGCTGCCAGCCGAGCGCGATCATGCTGTCGCAGATCTCGGTGATGACGTCGTAGCGGCGCATCAGCGCCTGCTGATCGTAGCAGGGCTTGGCCTGCGTATCGGCTCCGTCCGAGATTTGCTGGCCATCGGGCGTAATGAGAAAATACTCGCATTCGACGCCGGTCTTCATCGCGTAGCCGTCGCGAGCCGCATCCGCGATGACGCGCTTGAGCACCTGGCGCGGGTTCTGCTCGAGAGGCTTGCCATCCATCATCAGGTCGCCCGTCACCCAGGCCACCTCCCGCTTCCAGGGAAGCTGGATGACGCTCTTCGGATCCGGCATCACGAGCACGTCGGGGTGGGCGGGCGTCATGTCGAACCATGCGGCAAATCCCGCGAATCCGGCGCCGGAGCTTGCCACCTTGTCGATCGCGGTTGCCGGCACCAGCTTCGAGCGCATGACGCCGAACAGGTCGACGAACGAGATCAGGAAGTACTTCACGCCATGCTGCTCGGCGTAGGCGGCAAGTGACATGATTGCAGTCCTCCCCTCGATGATCGGAACGTGTCGCGCAATCTGCCGGCTGCACACCTCGCGCCGTGGCTCCTAGTCCTTGCGGCCCGGAATCCATTGCGTGCCGGCAAGTGGCACCTGCGCCATCGCTGCGGCCTCGATCGTCAGCGCGACGAGATCCTCCGGCTCCAGATTGTGCACGTGGCTCTTGCCGTTCGCTCGCGCGATTGTCTGGCATTCGAGCGTCAGGACGGCCAAATAATTGGCAAGGCGCTTGCCGGCCGCGACCGGATCGAGCCGCTTGGTCAGCTCCGGATCTTGCGTGGTGATGCCGGCTGGGTCGCGGCCTTCGTGCCAATCGTCGTAGCAGCCCGCAGTCGTGCCCAGCTTGTTGTAGTCCGCCTCCCATCGCGGGTGATTGTCGCCGAGCGCGATCAATGCGGCCGTTCCAATCGACACGGCATCGGCGCCGAGGGCGAGCGCCTTGGCGACGTCGGCGCCGGTCCGGATGCCACCCGACACGATGAGCTGGACCTTGCGATGCATGTCGAGATCGATCAGCGCCTGCACGGCCGGCCGGATCGCGGCGAGGATCGGCAGGCCGCAGTGCTCGATGAACACGTCCTGCGTCGCGGCCGTGCCGCCCTGCATGCCGTCGAGCACGACCACGTCGGCGCCCGCCTTCACAGCCAGCGCGACGTCATAATAGGGCCTGGCCGCGCCGACCTTCACGTAGATCGGCTTCTCCCAGCCGGTGATCTCACGCAACTCGAGGATCTTGATCTCGAGATCGTCAGGACCGGTCCAGTCGGGATGCCGGCAAGCCGATCGCTGGTCGATGCCCGGCGGCAGCGTGCGCATCTTCGCCACACGCTCGGAGATCTTCTGGCCGAGCAGCATGCCGCCGCCACCGGGCTTGGCGCCCTGGCCGACCACGATCTCGATCGCGTCGGCCTTGCGGATCTGGTCCGGCTCCATGCCATATCGCGAAGGCAGATACTGGTAGACGAGCAGGCTCGAGGCCGCACGCTCCTCCGGCGTCATTCCGCCGTCGCCCGTCGTGGTCGAGGTGCCGGCGGCCGAAGCGCCGCGTCCCAACGCTTCCTTTGCGGGTGCCGACAAGGAGCCGAAGCTCATGCCGGCGATGGTGATCGGGATCTTGAGCTCGATCGGCTTTTTCGCATATCGCGTGCCCAGCACGACATTGGTGCCGCACCTCTCGCGATAACCCTCGAGCGGATAACGGCTGATCGAGGCCCCGAGAAACAGCAGATCGTCGAAGTGCGGCAGCTTGCGTTTCGCGCCGAAGCCGCGGATGTCATAGATGCCGGTGGCCGCGGCTCTGTGGATCTCCGCAATGGTCTGGCGATCGAAAGTCGCCGACTCACGCGGAGGCGTGTGGATCCAACGCTCGTCGCCGCTCATCAGTAGGATCCCAGGTTGTCGATGTGGAAGTTGTAGAGTTTGCGCGCCGACCCGTAGCGCCTGAACTGGCCGACATCCACCTCTGCCCCGACACCGGCGGCATCCAGCAAGGTGCGCAAAGCCCGGCGGTGCTCGTCGCGCACGGGTTTCTCGATGCAATCAGTGCCGAGACTGGCGACTTTGCCGCGCACGAACAGGCGCGCCTCGTAGATGCTGTCGCCGAGGGCCTCCCCGGCATCGCCGAGGACCACGATGGTGCCGGCCTGCGCCATGAAGGCCGCCATGTGGCCGATCGAGCCCTTGACCACAATGTCGAGGCCGCGGAGCGAGATCCCGAGACGCGCCGAGGCGTTGCCGTCGATCACCAGCAGCCCGCCGCAGCCGGTCGCGCCAGCCGACTGCGAGGCATCGCCTTTCACGTGAACGCGGCCCGACATCATGTTCTCGGCGACGCCGGTGCCGGCATTGCCATCGATGGTGATGCGAGCCTGCTTGTTCATGCCGCCGCAGTAGTAGCCGACGTGCCCGTCGATGGTGACGTCGAGGTCGCCTTGCAGGCCGGCTGCGAGCGCGTGCGCGCCGCGCGGATTGCGGATCGTGAACGCGCCACTTTCGGCGGTCTGCAAGAGGTTGTTCACGTCACGCAACGTCGACGTCGCCAGATCGAGGCGGCTGTTGCGACCACGATCTCCGCCTGCGCTCGGCCTCAAATGCTCCGTCATCGATCAACTCCGGCTCCAGGCGTAGACGGTCGCCGGCGCAGGCTCCCAGATGCGTGCGTGATCAATGCCCGGCAGCGCGGCGAGCGCCCGGAACTCCGATCCGAACCCGACCCACTGATCGGTTTCCGCCATGACGGCCGGCTTGCAAGCGACCGGATCGCGCAGCACCGCAAAGCCGTCCCGGGTGCCGACGACGAAGGTGTAGAACCCGTCGAGATCCCTGAGCGAGCTCTCGAGCGCTTGCCGCAAGGTGTCTCCGGACCGCATCCGCCACGACAGGTAGCCGGCGGCCACCTCGGTGTCGTTCTCGGTCTGGAAGCGCTCGCCATAGCGCTTCAAGCTCTCGCGAAGCCGGTTGTGGTTCGACAGGGAGCCGTTGTGCACGAGGCACGTGTCGCTGCCCGTCGAGAACGGATGCGACCCGGCAATGGTGACGGCGCTTTCGGTGGCCATGCGCGTGTGGCCGATGGCATGCGTGCCGCCGAACGAGGCGAGCCTGAGCCGGCCGGCGATCTCGTCGGGATCGCCGACCCCCTTGTAGATCTCGACGCTGCTGCCCTGGCTGAGCACCGTCGCTTCGGGGACGTTGTCGATCACCCATTCGCGCACCGCCTCGCCGTCGCCGCGCGTGCTCAATATGGCGTGATCTGCCACCACCTTGACGTCGACGTCGATATCGAGAGCGTCGCGCAGGCGATCGGCCACCTCCATCCAGTCGCATTTCGGTGAGCGGCGGACCGCGCAAATCTTGGAAACGCCGCTTTCGAAATGACCGTAGACCGCGAAGCCGGCGCTGTCGGGCCCGCGACCTCTCATTTCGTGCAGCATGGCGGCCGTTAGACGGCCGAGATCAGGCTCCAGCGACGTGTCCTTCAGGAACAGCCCGACAATTCCGCACATGCGTCCGCCTCTCGAATGTGGAGGTGCTCATTTTGACTGTCCACTGACGTTTCCCCGTGACGACGACTGGGAATTGGCGCAGCGCCGAGAAGCCTGCAGTGCACATCTTGCTTGGAATACTGCAACGCTGCCCTTTCGGGCACAACGGATGTCGGTGCCGCTATTTTCGGCGCAAGACGCGGATTCTCCCGAAAAACAGGCGGACGGCCCGGCCGCGCCCGAGCGCCGGAGGACCCTCCGGGCACGAGGTAGCGCGGCGATCGGGGCGGTGGCCGCGCCTCACCCGCTCATCGTCAGGCCTCCCGACACCGAGATTACCTGGCCGGTGATGTAGCCGGCGTCGTCGGAGGCGAGGAAGGCCACCATGCCGGCGAGGTCGTCGGGCTGGCCGAGGCGCTTCAGCGGGATGGCGCGCTTCATGCCCTCGGCGGCCTTCTCGCCCTGGGCGCCGCCGCCCGTGAACTGGGCGAGCAGCGGCGTCTCGGTCGGGCCGGGGCAGACGCAGTTCACGGTGACATTGGAGCGCGCCATCTCGCGGGCGATGGTCTTGGTGAAGGCGATGATCCCGCCCTTGCAGGCCGAGTAGACCGCCTCCATCGACGAGCCGACACGGCCGGCGTCCGAGGCGATGTTGACGACCCGGCCCTGCCGGCGCGCCTGCATGCCCTTGAGCACGGCGTGGTGCAGGTGGATCGGCCCGCGCAGGTTGATGGCGATGATGCGGTCCCAGTCCTCGGGCGTGGTGTCGAGGAAGTAGGCGAACTTGTCCCAGCCGGCGTTGTTGACGAGGATGTCGGTGGTGCCCTGTGCCGCCTCGAAGGCGGCGACGGCGGCGGTGACGCTCGCCAGATCGGTGATGTCGCAGGCGTGGGCCGAGGCGCCGTTGCCGATCTCCGCCGCGACCTTCTCGGCCGCATCGCCACGCAGATCGAGCACGCCCACCTTGGCTCCCTCCTCCGCCAGCCGCCGGCAGATGGCGCTGCCGATGCCGCCCGCCCCACCCGTGACGATCGCTGTTTTTCCCTTCAGTCCGCGCATGGCGCTTTTCCTTACGATGGCCGCATCTGGACCCCAGGCTAAGCAGAGTTGGGGCGCCCGACAATCGAGCCCCGAGGGCCGGTCGTCCGGAAGCGTCCGCCGCATTTCGTCCTGATGCTTACCAATCGGCTGCGGGGGGCTGGCGTCCGGCCGCGAATGACATGATAAGAGAGCCGGGTTGGGGCGTCCGGCTGTCCTGCCGGAATCCGAAGGGAGCCTCCCATGTCCGTCGATCCGATGCTCTGGCTGGCCGTCGCTGCGTTCGCGTGGGGCCTGTCGCTCGCGAGCTACCGCTGGTTCGCCACCCACAACGGCTGGCCGATGGGCGAGTGGCAGGCACACCGTCCGGGGCTGCCGATCGCCATCGGCCTGTTCTCGATGCTGCTGGGCCTGCTGTTCGCGCTGGCGCGCGGCGGCCCGGCGGCGCTCTGGGTGCCGGCGATGGGTTTGGTCGGGGCCATCGTGTGGACGGCACTTCTTCGCGTCGGTGCGCAGGTCGCGCTGCTGCTGGCGCCGCTGTCGGTGATCGGGCTTCTGGCTCTGTGGATGCTGGCGGCCTCCCACGTCGCAATGCCCTACAGCGCATCGACGTACGAGCGCGACGGCAGCGCGCCCCTTGCCGGACCTGCGTCAACTGCGCGCGATCCCGAGATCAGCGAGCGCGATCGTGGTATCACGCGCACCGAGCCGAGGGCTACGCCCCTCCCCCGCTGATCCGAGAGCCAGAGACAAACGCCCATGGCCGTCCGCCGCCTGCATCCCGTGCAGCCAGCCTCGTTTGCGTTCAGCCCCGAGAATCTCGCCTGGGCCAAGGCCAAGATGGCGCAATATCCGCCGGGCAAGCAGGCCTCGGCCGTGATTCCCGTGCTTTGGAGGGCGCAGGAGCAGGAGGGCTGGACGTCCGAGCCGGCTATTCGCGCTGTCGCCGACCTGCTCGGCATGGCCTATATCCGCGTCTACGAGATCGCGACCTTCTATACGATGTTCCAGCTGTCGCCGGTGGGCAGGAAGGCGCACGTGCAGGTGTGCGGCACGACACCGTGCATGCTGCGCGGCTCCGAGGGCATCCTCGAGGTATGTCGGGCGCGCATCCATCACGATCCGCACCACCTTTCGGCTGATGGCGCCTTCTCCTGGGAGGAGGTCGAGTGCATCGGTGCATGCGCCAATGCGCCGGTCGTGCAGATCGTGAAGGATGTCTGGGAGGACCTGACGCCCGAGAGCTTCGAGAAGGTGCTCGACGGCTTTGCGGCAGGCAAGCCTCCGGCGCCGGGCTCGCAGGCGGGCCGCAAGGCGTCGTCGCCGGACGGGGGCGCCACCACGCTGAAGGAGCCCTCGCTCTACGACGGGTCGAAGGTGGGCGGCTGGCAGCAGGCTTTCGCGGAGCGCGAGAAGGTGGCCGCCGAGGCGGCGGCAAAGGCGGCAGCGGCCGCGCCAGCGAAGGGCTGAACCTGCTCTTACTGGATGCGCTCTCCTGCAGCCCGGTTGGAGTTCTGGGGCATGTCCATGTGGAGGCCGTCCGTTCCGAGGTCGGATCCGTTCAGGCTTTCGTGCGCGGGATGGCACTGCAGTTGACCGGTGGCGTGGCGGCACAACGGCGTTTCCGGGCCGCGTCAGCCCGCGGCGTTGACCGGCCGGGCTCGGTTGCTATAGCTCATGCGACACGAGGCAAGGTGGACCGGCATGCTCGCTGACAAAGACCGCATCTTCACCAACATCTACGGCTTCCACGACACGAGCCTCGCCGGTGCCCGCAAGCGCGGCCTGTGGGACGACACCAAGCGGCTGATCGACAAAGGCCACGACTGGATCATCAACGAGATCAAGGCGTCGGGCCTTCGCGGGCGCGGCGGCGCCGGCTTCCCGACCGGCCTCAAGTGGTCGTTCATGCCGAAGAACGACCCGAGGCCCTCGTACCTCGTCGTGAACGCCGACGAATCGGAGCCGGGCTCGTGCAAGGACCGCGAGATCATGCGGCACGACCCGCATCATCTCGTCGAGGGCTGCCTGATCGCCTCGTTCGCCATGCGGGCCCACACCTGCTTCGTCTACGTCCGCGGCGAGTTCATCCGCGAGCGCGAGGCGCTGGAGCGGGCCGTGCAGGAGGCCTACGACGCCAAGCTGATCGGCAAGAACAACATCCACGGCTGGGATTTCGACCT
>JBFWQN010000280.1:0-6901 GCA_050249405.1 Hyphomicrobiaceae bacterium
CGTGGATCGTTCCACGAAGAGATTTCGGTGATTCGTTCCTCGCTCATCCTTGCTCTCCTCGGCTAGCGAAGGAGGGGGCAGTTCCTCGTGTCGCCGAGGGGGCTGTTTTCCATGTCGCGTGACAGCTACCCACCACATCCTTCATGGGACAAGCTTAAGGCCGCCATACTCCAGGCTTTTGCGGGCGTAGGCGCGGACTTGGAATTAGCGAGGCGGCTATATTTTCTCATGCGGCAGACGGAGCTGGCGGATGTCCAGTTCCGTCCATTCATAGTCGGTGTACGGGCCTCGGATCCGCTCGTGGACTACGTGCCTTCCGGAGCGGAGTCACTGCGAGGAACCATCCTCAAGCTCGGGCTGCTGAAAGAAGATGAGTTGGAGCACCATATCAATGCGTGCAGGCATCATCTCGCCAAGCCCGACACGAGCTTCACCATGTATACGGTGTCCCAAGTCTGGGGAAGAAAGCCGTAGACGGTTCGCCTCGTCCAACAGCAGCAACCACGTCTCGAATTAAGGAACGAGGAGACTTGCCCAATCGGTTGGTCGGCGTCAGAAAGGCCGAAGGCGCCGCTTGGAGACTGTCGGAACCCCATGACCCAGCGCAAGGACGCGTTCGAGCCGATCATCGTGGTCGATTCGCCGGAGGTGACGCGCTGGCACGCGATCTATGCGCGCGTGCGGCCGTACTTCCGCAAGGCGCGCATGCAACTCTTCGAGCAGCGGATCGCTCCGACGGCGGCCAGCCGGGTGCTCGACGTGGGCGGCAGCAACCACAACTGGGAATACGCCTCGGTCCTGCCGAAGGTCACGCTCGCCAACATCATCAAGGAGACGAGGCCCGACCCGCGCTTCCAGTACATGGAGTTCGATGCGCGCCGCATGCCGCTGGAGGACCGCTCGTTCGACATCGTCTACTCGAACTCGGTGATCGAGCACGTCGGCGACTTCGAGGACCAGAAGGCGTGCGCCGCCGAGATCCGGCGCGTCGCCAAGCGCTACTTCGTGCAGACGCCGGCGAAGTTCTTTCCCGTCGAGCCGCACTTCTTCTGCCTGTTCATCCACTGGCTGCCGCGACCGCTCTATCGCCGGCTGCTGGGCGTGCTGAGCCCATGGGCGTGGATCACAAAGGCGACGCCAGCCGACGTCGACAAGGCGGTGGCGGGAACGCGGCTGCTCACCGTCCGCGAGATGCGCGAGCTGTTCCCCGATGCCGAGATCGTGCGCGAGCGCTTCCTCGGGCTGACCAAGAGCATCGTTGCCATCCGGGTGTGACCGCGAGCGGTCGGCCGGGGTTGACGGGCGTCCTTGTCCGTCGTCTCAGACCGCGGCGGAGTGCGTGCCGGGGCGGCCGGCGAAGTAGCGGTCGAACGCGGCGCAGATGCTGCGCACGAAGGGCCGGCCGCGCTCGGTGACCTCGATCCCGTCGTCCGTGACGGCCAGGAGGCCGTCGTCGTCATACCCGGCGACGCACGCGGCATCGGCAAGCACGGGCCGGGCGGCTTCGCCGAAGGCGACGACCATGTCGCGCGCCGAAAGCCTGAAATCGCACATCAGACGCTCGATGACCCATGCGCGCACGCGGTCGTCGGCGGACAGCGCGATGCCCTTGACCGTTGCGAGGCCCTCCGCCGCGATCAGCCACTCGTACTCGTGCGTCGAGACCGCGTTCTGCACGTAGCCGCCGGGCAGCTTGCCGATCGCCGAGGCGCCGAGGCCGATCAGCACGTCGGCTCCGTCGCTGGTGTAGCCCTGGAAATTGCGCCTGAGCGGCCTCTGCGACAGTCCGTCGTCGCCCTTGGCGAAGTGGTCGAGCCCGATGCGGTGATAGCCCGCGGCCTGAAGCCGGCTCGCGATGCGGGTCGATTGCTCGAAGCGCTCGAGTGGCCCCGGGAGCGCCGAGGCGTCGATCAGGCGCTGCGCCTTCACGCGAGCCGGCAGATGGGCATAGCCGAAGGCGGCGACCCGCTCCGGCGCCAGCTCGACGACCCTGTCCAGTGTTCGGTCGAGGGTGTCTGCCGTCTGGTGCGGCAGCCCATAGACCAGGTCGACGTTGACCGAGGCGACCCCGCGCTCGCGGAGCATGGCGACGGCTGTCGCCGTGAGCTCGAAGCTCTGCTCCCGGCCGATCGCGGTCTGCACGCGCGGCTCGAAGTCCTGCACACCGAGCGACACCCTGTTGACGCCGGCCTCGGCGAAGGCCCGCACCTTCTCGGCGCCGAGGTTGCGCGGGTCGATCTCGACGGCGAACTCGGCGCCATCCGCCAGCGTGAACCGGTCGCGGACCGCGGCCGCGAGGCGCAGGATGTCCTCCGGCTCGAGGATGCTCGGCGAGCCGCCGCCCCAATGGATATGCGTGACCGGCGAGCGGGCCGTCAGCAGGGAGGCGACGTTTGCCGTTTCCGCCAGCAGCGTGTCGACGTACTGCCGCACCGGCTCGTAGCGGCGCGTCGCCTTGGTGCTGCAGGCGCAGTAGTGGCAGAGCGATTCGCAGAAGGGCACGTGCAGATAGAGCGAAAGGCTCGTCTCCGAGCTGAGCGCGGCGAGCCAGTCGATGTAGTGCAGCGCCCGGATCGCCGGCGAGAAATGGTTGGCGGTCGGGTAGCTGGTATAGCGCGGGACCGGCCTGGAATACCGTTGGATCAGCTCCGCGCTCGCCTGCATGTCCAGCTCCTTTTGGTCTCGCCAAGGCGACCCTGAGGTGGTCGGCCGGGCACCGCTTTGCGCTATCTCAAGCGGCCGCGCGGTCATTTCCGCCGTGGCTACGCCGCGCTGCCGCCAGGCTCCGGGAAAGCGCCTCGGCGAGGCTCTTGCGCTCGTCCGGCGACAGGCATTCGCCGATCGAGCAGGCGTGTCCGCGCTCGCGGAGCGTGATGCGGCTGGCCACCTGCCGATCATGACTGACGACCACGCGCACCCATGCCGTCGCGAGCTCGCTCACGTTCTCGGGGCCATGTGGACCGAGCCGGACGATGCGCACCGTCTTTGGCCCAACCTCGATCAACTCGCCCTTCCGCGCCGCCCGGTTGTTGCACCAGAGCGCCAGCGCCAGTGCGCCGACCGTGATGAGCACGCTCGTGGCCAGCGGCAACACGGCGGGCGCGGGCATTCGGGCGACGATCAGGGCCGCGCCAAGCGCCACGGCTCCAAGCAGCGCCATCGTCCCGCACATGCCGAGCGAGCGATGGGGCCAGATCTCGAAGCTCGCGAGGCAATCGGGCCTCGCGGGCTCCGGGCCGCCCGGAGAAGGCTCAATGCACCTCATCCTTGATCCTCGGCAGCGTCTCGAAGGAGTGGAAGGGCGGCGGCGACGAGAGGGTCCATTCGAGCGTGGTTGCGCCTTCACCCCACGGGTTGGCAGGAGCGACCTGCTTGCGCGAGAGCGCCACGAAGATGCCGACGAAGAACACCACGGTTCCGAGCGAGGAGAGCAGCGAGCCGTAGGACGAGACGAGGTTCCACCCGGCCAAGGCATCCGGATAGTCGACGTAGCGGCGTGGCATGCCGGCGAGGCCGAGGAAATGCTGCGGGAAGAAGGTGAGGTTGACGCCCAGGAACGTCAGCCAGAAATGCAGCTTCCCCAGCCCCTCATGGTACATGTAGCCGGACATCTTCGGGAACCAATAGTACCAGCCCGCGAAGAGCGTGAAGAGGGCGCCGAGCGACATCGTGTAGTGGAAGTGCGCCACCACGTAGTAGGTGTCGTGCAGCGCCCGGTCGACGCCGGCGTTCGACAGCATGACGCCGGTGACGCCGCCGACCGTGAACAGGAACACGAAGCCGAGTGCGAACAGCATCGGCGTCTCGAAGCGGAGCGATCCGCCCCACATGGTGGCGATCCAGGAGAAGATCTTCACGCCCGTCGGCACGGCGATGACCATCGTCGCGAACACGAAGTAGGCCTGCGTGTTGACGCCGATGCCCGCCGTATACATGTGGTGCGCCCACACGACGAAGCCGACCACGGCGATGGCGACCATCGCATAGGCCATGCCGAGATAGCCGAAGATCGGCTTCTTCGAGAAGGTCGCGATGACGTGGCTGACGAGGCCGAAGCCCGGCAGGATGATGATGTAGACCTCGGGGTGGCCGAAGAACCAGAACAGGTGCTGGTAGAGGATCGGATCGCCGCCGCCCGATGCCGTGAAGAACGTCGTGCCGAAATTGCGGTCCGTGAGCAGCATGGTGATGGCGCCCGCGAGCACCGGCAGCGACAAGAGCAGCAGGAACGCGGTGATCAGGATCGACCACGTGAACAGCGGCATCTTGTGCAGCGTCATTCCCGGCGCGCGCATGTTGAAGATCGTCGTGATGAAGTTGATCGACGACAGGATCGAC
The DNA here is from genome assembly GCA_050249405.1 of Hyphomicrobiaceae bacterium. Classification (GTDB taxonomy): domain Bacteria; phylum Pseudomonadota; class Alphaproteobacteria; order Rhizobiales; family Hyphomicrobiaceae. The sequence continues at coordinate 4,339 of JBFWQN010000280.1, forward strand.
GAGGCGCCGGCCACGTGCAGCGCCAGGATGGCGAAGTCGACTGCCGGTCCGGGATGGCCAGTGGTCGACAGCGGCGCATAGGCGGTCCATCCGATGCCTGCGCCGCAGCCGGACAGATCGCGTGCCGCCGAATTGAAGATGCCGAGATTGCACGTCCCGGCGCCCTCCATGAAGAGCGAGATCAGAAGCAGCGACAGCGCCGACGGCAGCAGCCAGAACGAGATGTTGTTCATGCGCGGAAACGCCATGTCCGGCGCGCCGATCATGAGCGGGGCGAAGTAGTTGCCGAACCCGCCGAACAGCGACGGCATGATCATGAAGAACACCATGATCAGCCCGTGGCCCGTGGTGAACACGTTGAACATGTGCGGGTTGGAGAAATACTGGAGGCCCGGCTCCTTCAGCTCGAGCCGGATGCCGACGGACAGCAGTCCGCCGACGATGCCGCCGACCATGGCGAAGATGAGATACATCATGCCGATGTCTTTGTGATTGGTCGACAGCACCCAGCGTCGCCACCCGTGCGGATGGTCGTCGTGATGATCGTGTGCAGCGGCGCCTGCGGCCATGCGTGCCCCCGTTCGACGAGTTGATGCGCTCGCGTCTCCCCGCTTGGTCTCAAACGCTGTGGAGCGATGCCCGCGCCATGGCGTTCCCGACTCTGAACAAGGGTGACGGATGTTGAAAGCTCCGATGCCTGCGCACCGTCCGCTTGATCCAAATCAAAAAATTCTGCGACCGATTGCGCCTTTGAACGAAGCCCGCTTGCAGCGCCGAATAGGGGGTGCGCCAAGGCCGGCTGGTCTGCTGTTGCAACTCCTTGTGATGGCGCGAAAAACATCGGGATTTCGAGACATGCGTCTTTCCTGCCGGGCATGTGCCATCCGCTCTCGTGCGCTCTGCCGGGCACTGCCCGAGCCGACGCTCGACCAGATCAACCGGCTCTCGAGGCGCCGCCGCGTGCCGGCCGGACGGGCGCTGTTCGGCGAGGAGGAGGCGGCGGGCGTCGTGGCGACCGTTCTTTCAGGTGTGGCCAAGGTCTCCGTGTCGCTCGCCGATGGCCGCACGCAGGTGGTGGGGCTGCACTTTCCATCGGATTTCATCGGCCGTCCGTTCGGCGGCGCGGTGGCCCCGCTCACCGAGGCGGCGACCGACGTCGAGCTGTGCTGCTTCGACCGGTCCCGGTTCGAGGCGCTGCTGGTCGAGCACAAGGGGCTCGAGGAGCTGTTCGTCCAGCGGATCACGGCGGAGCTCGACGCAGCGCGCGAGTGGATGCTGCTGCTCGGCCACAAGACGGCCGAGGAGCGGCTGGCGAGCCTCATCCTCTTGTGCCTGCGGCGCCTGGAGCCCGGCGACTGCGGTGCCGACGCGGACCTGCCGGAGGCGCGCTTCGATCTGCCGCTGTCGCGCACCGAGATCGCGCAGTACCTGGGTCTCACCATCGAGACCGTGAGCCGCATGCTGAAGCGGCTGTCGACGGACGGGGTCATCGCCATCGAGAGCGGCAGGGGCATCCGCGTGAAGGACCGCGCGGAGCTCGAGCGCCGCGCGGAGGCCGCCCGCTGCTGAGCGGGAAGCGACCGGCCTCGCTGCATGAGCGATCTGGGACGATGCCGCCCCAGGCCTCTTTCTCATGCGCCTACTCGCGCAGTAGGCCGCTCAGGCGGCCATCGGCTCGGTCAGCTTGCGCACGCCCGGCATCACGCGGCCGCTCATCAGCTCCATGGAGCGCAGCACCTTCCGGTTCTCCATGCCGCCGATTCGCGTCCAGCAGAGCAGCTCGTTGAAGCCGTACTCGTTGGTGACGCGGGCCAGCTTCTCCGTCGCGAAATCGACGTCGCCGCACACCATGAGCGGGCTCTTGGCGAGGTCCTCGAAGGACGAGGTCTCGGCCGTGTGCCGGCTCTTCGAGTACATCTCGTAGCCCTTCACCGGATCCTGGCCGGACGGAGGCGCCAGATACTTCGCGACCGTGCGGTAGTACCAGGTGACGGGCCCCGAGTAGTCCTTCATGGCGCCGTCCATGGTGTCGCCCACGTACACCTTGAGCAGCAGCGCCACCTTCCCCGTCGCAGGGTCGTAGCCGGCCGCCTTGCGCTCGGCGCGATAGTCCTTGATGCCCTGCTTGGCGCCTTCGGGCGACAGGCCGAACGCTCCCGACATGAGAACGTGGAAGCCGTAGCGGCCGGCGAGCTTGAAGGTGTCGGGCGACAGGCACGCCATGTAGATGGGCGGATGCGGCTTCTGCAGCGGCTTCGGCCGCACCATCAGGTTGTCGATCTGGTAGTGCTTGCCCTTGAAGGTGACGCGCTCGTCGGTCCAGCACTTGCGGATGATCTCGATCTCCTCGTCGAAGATCTCGCGGCTGATGGCCTGCTTGTCGCCGATGCCGAAGCCCTGGTACTCGATCGGCTGGTAGCCGCGGCCGACGCCGAGATCGACGCGCCCGTCCGACATGAGGTCGAGGAAGGCGAAGTCCTCGGCGATGCGGATCGGATTGTGGAATGGCAGCACCACCACGCCCGTGCCGAGCCGGATGCGCTTCGTCCTCGCGGCGACGGCG
>JBFWQN010000281.1:0-6897 GCA_050249405.1 Hyphomicrobiaceae bacterium
TTCCGATCTCCCCGCGCCATTGGGGCCGATCACGGCATGCAGCTCGCCCGGCTCGAGCGCGAGCGTGACGTTGCGCAGGGCGGCGAGGCCTCCGAACGATTTCGAGAGCGCCTCCGTCTGGAGCAGCGGGCGGGATGATGCGCGCGTCACGGCCGGCCCCCATTCACGTCGGTCGGGCTTCCGCCAGCTTGCGCCGTCGTCACCGTCTCATCGGTCGATCGCGAGGGCCGATCGTCGTCCTCCCGGCTATCGTCGGCCCCCGGCATGGACCGCCCGCTCCAGAGCCCGGTGATGCCGTTGCGAAGCAGCAGCACGCCAGCGAGAATGACCGCTCCTTCGACCAGCAGCTTGCGCTCCGTCACCTGCTGGGCGACCTCGTTCAGGAGCGTGAAGGCGAAGGCACCGACGATCGGTCCGGCGAGCGTGCCGATGCCGCCGAGCAGGATGTGCAGCAGCGCCTCGGCCGAGCGGTGCCAACCGACCAGCTCGGGATTCACGAAACCAGCCTGCATGGCCCACATATGACCGGCGGCGCCTGCCAGCGCGCCCGAGATCGTGAAGGCCGCGAGCTTGTAGCGGTAGGTGTCGAAGCCCAGCGCCAGCATGCGGCCCTCGTTGATGCGGATGCCCTCGAGCACACGGCCGAGCATCGAGCGCAACAGCAGAGCGAGCAGGCCGAACATGAGCATGAGTTGCAACAACGCCACGTAGTAGGCCGGCCAGCTCCGCCTGGCGCGCGGAAGGCTGGCCGGGTCGAGGGCGAGGCCGAAGGCGGAGATCAGCGGCTTGGCGAGGTAGGCGCCATCCGTGCCGCCGCCGAGCTTGGTGTCGTGGAAGACGACATAGACGAGCTGGCCGAACGCCAGCGTCACCATCAGGAACGAGAAGCCGCGAGTGCGGAGCGAGAGCCCGCCGACGACGAGCGCCGCGAGCCCGGCCGCTGCCATCGACAGCGGAAGCGTCAGCCAGATGGGCTTGGCCGAGCCTTCGGGAGAGAGCAGGTAGACCACATAGGCCGCGAGGCCATAGAACGCGCCGTGGCCGAGATTGACGAGCCCGGCCGCACCGACCAGGAGCTGCAGGCTCAACGCCAGCATAGCCGCGATCATCGCAGTGGTGACGAGACCGACGTAGAACGGCGTCGCCACGAGCGGGAGCAGCGCGAGCAGCGCAAAACCGAGCCAGACCAGAAGCCAGCCCGCCCACGTTCGCGGCAGCATGCGCGGCGGCCCAATCATGTGCGCTGGCCGAACAGGCCGCTCGGCCGCCAGAGCAGAACGGCGATCATCAGCAGATAAACGCCCGAGCCGGACAAGGCCGCTACCAGCGTTCCGGCCAGCCCGGTGCCCTCGAACGACTGACCGTATGCCTTGCCCAGCGTATCGACGATGCCGATCACCAGCGCCGCCCAGAAGGCACCCGAGATCGAGCCGAGGCCGCCGATCACCACCACCACGAACGAGACGATCAGCAGCCCGTCGCCCATGCCCGGATAGACGGAGGTCAGAGGTGCCGCCAGCACGCCGGCGAGCACCGCCAGCGCCGTGCCGATCGCGAAGACGACGCTGTGCACCCGCCGCGCATCGATGCCGAGCACGTCGACGATCTCCGGGCTTTCCGCCGCGGCGCGGACGACAGCGCCGAAGCGGGTTCGCTCGATCCACCAGAACATGGCGGCAGCCAGCACGAGGCAGACACCGATGACGGCGATGCGGTAGGCCGAGTAGGCGAAGCCGGGCGTGATCGGCACCGGAAAATCGAGCAGGGCCGGCACCGGCACGGAATGGAAATCGTTACCCGCCACGAGCCAGCGGAGCTCCTCGGCGAGAAGGATCAACGCGAATGTCAGAATGACCTGGTCGAGGTGCTCGCGCCTGGCGAAATGGCGAAACAGCAGCCGCTCCAGCAGCATGCCGAGGATGGCGCCACCGACGAGGCCCGCTGGCAGGGCCAGCCAAAGCGAGCCCGTCGCCCGAACGAGCAGGAATGCGGCGTAGGCGCCGAGCATGAACAGCGAGCCGTGCGCCAGGTTGATGATGCCCATGACGCCGAAAATCAGGGTCAGACCGCTCGCCACGAGAAAGAGCAGGAGGCCGTGCTGGATGCCGTTGAGGAGCTGGGCGAGCATCGTATCGATCATACCGGCTTTGTTGCCCGGGACCCACGTTCGAGCGAAGCCGGAGAGGCCAGAGTGCCGCCGTGAACGCCGACGGCTACCCCTGTCGCCCGACGAGGCCCGGAGATGCCCCCTGGGATGGCCCTGCCCTGCCCTGCCCGCCGCTGCCTCAGCTCACAACTTGCAGCCCGTTCCCGGATCGGCGAGGGCCTCGGCGGCAATGCCGAACATCTTGTTCTGGCCCTTCTCCGCCCGCCGCAGATAGATGTTGTGCACGATGTCCTGCGACGGCGAGATCGAGACCGGCCCTCGCGGGCTCTCGAACTTGGCCGAACGCATCGCCTTGTACAGCCCGGCCTCGTCGTCCATGTTGCCCTTCACGGCCTCGAGACCGATGGCGAGGAGCTGAGCCGCGTCGTAGCCCTGCACGGCATACACGTCGGCCTCGCGCTGCGTCTTGTCCTTGAACGCCTTTCGGAAGGCCGTGTTGCGAGGATTGTCGAGGCCGTCGGCATAATGCAGCGCGGTCTCGATGCCCTCCGCCGCCTCGCCCTGCGCGGCGAGCGTGCCCTCGGTCAGGAAACCGTTGCCGCACAGCGGGGGCTTGATGCCGGCCGCCCTGTACTCCTTGACGAACTGCACGGCACCGCCGCCCGCGAAGAACGCACCGACCGCCTCGACGCCCAAATCGGGGATCTGCGCGAGCAGGGGCTGAAAATTCGTCTCGGGGAACTTGAGGGTCAGCGTCTTGACCACCTCGCCGCCGTGCTTTGCCAGTCCCTCGCGGAAGCCCTCGGCGGCCTCGGTGCCAGCGGCATAGTCCCAGGTCACGAAGGCGGCCTTCTTGACGCCGCGGCTGCCCAAGATCAGCCCCATGCCGTAGGGCGGCTGCCAGTTCGAGAACGAGGCGCGAAACACGTTTTTCGCGCAGAGCTGGCGCGTGATGGCATTGGCGCCCGCATTCGGAATGATCGTCAGCGTGCCGGTCTCGCGGACCACCTTGTGGATGCCCATCTGCACGCCCGAGTGGACCGTGCCGATCAGCACGTCGACGTTATCGCGCTTGACGAGGCGCTCGGCGTTCTGCGGGCCGTTCTCAGGCTTCGATTCGTCGTCGAGCTTGACGATCTGCACCTCGCGCCCGCCGAGCTTGCCACCTTTCTCGGCGATCAGCATCTCAACGGCGAACGTGATATTCTCGCCGAGCTTGGCGAACGTCCCGGAGTACGGCAGCATCAGGCCGACCTTCAGGGGCTTGGCCTGGGCGATGGCGAAGCGGGTCGGCAGCGCAACGGCGGCACCGGCGGCGAGGCCACCTTTGACGAGGCTCCTGCGCGAGATCGGACGATACATGGTCACGGGGCTCCCCTCCCTCTGAGCTTTGGCGGAAACGGCGTCCTTCATCGGGACGCGCATGAGCGGATCGTACCGTAGCCCGACCGGCGATCGATGTGGAGATGACAATTTTCGCGAGCGGCATGCGACAGCCGGCACCGGGCATGGCGTGTGACGATTCCTTGATGAGCAGGACGAACGGGGGCTATCGTCCCTCCGGCGGACTTCGGCCCGAACGAATGTCTCGCACGCCTCGAAGTCCGACGCAGCCGACGATACCCGCATCGAGACGACCGCTTTGACCGCCGAACCGGACTTGCCCGTTCTGCCGCTTCCCTTCTCCCGGCGCATCTTCGTGCTGGTGACGGTCGTCGTGGCGTCGGCGTCGTTCAATGCCGCCACATTCTCGGTCGCCGCCGTCCTCCCCCAGGTGCAAGGCGCGCTCTCCGCGACGCAGGACGAGATCAGCTGGGCGGTGACGTTCTATATCCTGGCGACGGCCGTCTGCATGCCGATGACCGGATGGCTGGTGGCCCGCTTCGGACGCGCCGACGTACAGTTCTGGGCGCTCGCCGGCTTCACGTTCGCGACCATCATGTGCGGGCTCGCCCAGAGCCTCGAGGGTCTCGTGCTCTGGCGCCTGGTGCAGGGCGCGATGGGAGCACCGCTGATCCCCCTCGGCCAGTCGGTGATCATGGACGTCTTCCCGCGCCGCCAGCATGGGCTCGTCATCGCCATTTTTGGCACCGCCAACACCATCGGACCGATCATCGGTCCCACTTTTGCCGGCTATCTGGCCGAGTACCTGAGCTGGCGCTGGGGCTTCTTCATGATCGTGCCCGTGGCGCTCGCGGCGACGATCGCCGCCCGCTTCGCGCTGCCCCAGGAGAAGCTGCAGAGAAGCCTCTCGCTGGACTGGATCGGCTTCATCGCGCTTTCCACGTCCATCGCCGCCACTCAATTCGTGCTGAGCCGGGGACAGCGGCTCGACTGGCTCGAGTCCGGCGAGATCGTCGTCGAGATCGCGATTGCGGCGCTCGGCTTCTACGTGTTCCTCGTGCACAGCGCCACGTCGCCCCGGCCGTACCTCAGCCCGCGGCTGCTGATGGACCGCAACTACGTGATCGGCCTCTGCCTGATCGCCATCTTCGGCATGCTCAACTTCACGCCGATGGTGCTGCTGCCGCCGCTCATGCAGAACCAGCTCGGCTTTCCGGACGGCCTCATCGGCTACGTGGTCAGCTGGCGGGGCGCCGGCGTCATGACCGGCTCGGCGCTCTCGATCGTGGTGCAGCGGCTCGATCCTCGCGTCGGCATGGTGTCCGGGTTCAGCCTCCAGATCATCTCGGGCCTGTGGCTGACCCATCTCAACCTCAACGCGCCGCTGCTCGACTTGTGTGCCAACGGGTGGCTGCAAGGCACGGCCGTCGGTCTCATCTGGACGCCGATCGTCACGACGGCATTCCGCACGCTCGACCACACACTGCGCGCCGAAGGCATCGCCGTCATGCACCTCATGCGCTCGATCGGCTCGTCGTTCTTCATCTCGGTGTCGGTGACACAGCTCCTGCGCTCGACGACGGCCAACTACGGCCGCATGGCGGAGGCGGTGAACCCGTACAACAAGACGCTGTCGCTGCCGGACGCCATGGGCGGCTGGTCGGCCGAGAGCACCGAGGGCATCGCTCGGATCGCGCGCGAGATCACAAGACAGGCCGCGATGCTGGGCTACATGAACGCGTTCGTGCTCTATACTGTCGCCTCGACCATCGCGATCCCGCTCGTGCTCATGCTCGGCGGCCGCAAACGGACCGCCGGCTGATCGCCCCTGTCCGCGTGAACGAGGAAGCCATGCAGCAGATCACCGACAACAAGGCTGCCAACCGGTTCGAGATGGCCTTCGACGGCCACACAGCATTCGTCACCTACCGCCGGACCGGCGCGGGCGTGATCTCCCTCGACCATGCCGAGGTTCCACGCGCGCTCGAGGGACGGGGCCATGGGGGCACACTCGTGCGAGCCACCCTCGACGCCGTCCGCGCCGAAGGTCTCAAGGTCGTGCCACGCTGCTCGTTCGTCGCCGCCTACATCCGCCGCCATCCGGATTATGCGGACCTGCTCGCCCAGAGCGGCAGCTGACGCGCCGAGCCGGTCTGCGCGCTGCCCGCGCCCCGTCAGACGAGGACCGGCTGCGCCGCCTGGGCCACCACGCCGAACACCCGCTTGTAGCGTTCGATCTCGTCCGCCGGACCGACCGCCTTGGTCGCATTGTCCGACAGCTTCACGGCTGCCCGGCCGTCGGCCGAGATGACCTTGCAAACGATCGAGAAGGGGTCGAGGCGCCCGGCCGGGGCCAACCCGCGGAAGTCGTTGGTGAGGAGCGTTCCCCAGCCAAACCCCAGGCGGATGCGGTCGTGAAAGCGCGCGTGCAGCGCCTCGATCAGCTCGACATCGAGGCCGTCGGAGAAAATGGCCAGCTTGTTTTGAGGGTCCTGCCCGCGCCGGCGCCACCAGTCGATCGCAATCTCGCCTCCGACGAAGGGATCGCCCGAATCCACCCGGACGCCGGTCCACTGCGCCACCCAATCCGGAGCGTTGTCGAGAAAGCCTTCGGTGCCGTAGGTGTCCGGCAGGATAACCCGCAAGTTGCCCTCGTAGTCGTCCTGCCAGTCCGCCAGCACGTCGTAGGGCGCCCGCGCGAGAGCCTCATCATCCGGCGCGAGGGCCGCGTAGACCATCGGCAGCTCGTGGGCGTTGGTGCCGATCGCCTCCACCTCGCGGCGCATCGCGATGAGGCAATTGGACGTGCCGAGAAACGCCGGGCCCAATCCCTCCTGCATGGCCTGGACGCACCAATCCTGCCAGAGAAAGCCATGCCGCCGGCGGGTGCCGAAATCGGCGATGCGCAAGCTCCGCAGCCGCTTCAGGCGCTCAATCTTCTCCCACACCCGCGTCATGCCGCGGGCATACAGGATCTGCAGCTCGAATTTGCCCATGCCCTGTGTGACGGCGCGCGAATGCAGCTCCATCACGACGGCGAGCGCCGGAATCTCCCACATCGTGGTCTCGATCCACGGCCCCTCGAACGTCAGCTCGTACTGGTCGCCGCGCTCCTCGAGGTGATATGGCGGAAACCTGAAGCCCTCGAGCCACTCGATGAACTCAGGGGCGAACATCTGCCGCTTGCCATAAAACATATTGCCGCGGAGCCACGTGCTTTCGCCACGCGACAGCGAGAGCGAGCGGATGTGATCGAGCTGCTCCTTGAGTGCTCCCTTGTCGATCAATCGGGCGAGCGGCACGGTCCGGGACCGGTTGATGATGCCGAACGTGACGCGCACGTTGCGGTGGCGCCTGAAGATGGTCTGCGCCATGAGCAGCTTGTAGAAATCCGTATCGAGCACGGAGCGCACGATCGGATCGATCTTCCAGGCGTGATTGTAGAC
>JBFWQN010000282.1:0-6890 GCA_050249405.1 Hyphomicrobiaceae bacterium
CGTGCGGCGTGGTGTGCTCCGGGCTCGGTTGCAGCGCCTCGATGATCGAGCGGTAAAGCTTGTGGCTCTCGGTGTGCTCGATAATGCGGCTCATCATGGCCACCGCCTCCACCGGCCAGTCGCCCGAGGCGGACTCGGCCGACAGCATCACCGCATCGGCGCTGTCGTAGATGGCGGTCGCCACGTCCGAGGCCTCGGCGCGGGTCGGCGACGGCGACTTGATCATCGATTCGAGCATCTGCGTCGCGACGACCACAGGCTTTCCGGCGTGGCGGCAGAGGCGGATCAGCTCCTTCTGGCGACCGGGGACGTCCTCCGGCGGGATCTCGACGCCGAGGTCGCCGCGCGCCACCATGACCGCGTCGACGAGGGCGATGATCTCGTCCATCCGTCCGAGCGCCGCCGGCTTCTCGATCTTGGCCATAATGCCGGCGCGGCCTTTCACGAGCGCTTGCGCCTCGATCACGTCGGAAGGCCGCTGCACGAACGACAGCGCCACCCAGTCGACGCCGAGGTCGAGGCCGAATGCGAGATCCTCGCGGTCCTTGGGGGTCAGCGGCGAGATGGACAGCTCCGTCTGCGGCAGGTTCACGCCCTTGCGGTCCGACAGCACGCCGCCGACGACGACGCGCGCACGGATGCGGTCGTTGCCGAGGCCCACGCACTCGAGCTGCAGCTTGCCGTCGTCGATCATGATGCGGTGACCCGGCATCATGTTCTCGAACACCTCCGGATGCGGCAGCGCCACGGAGTGCGCATCGCCCGGCTCGCGGTCCAGGCGAAGCTCGAGCTCCTCGCCCCGGACCAGCGTCACCGGCCCGGCCTTCAGCGTGCCGATGCGGATCTTCGGGCCCTGCAGGTCCTGCAGCACGCCGATCGGGCGGCCCTTGCGCTTCTCCAGCTCGCGGATGATCTCGAGCCGGCGTTTGTGGTCTTCCTTCGTGCCGTGGCTGAAGTTCAGCCGGAACACGTCCGCGCCGGCATCGAACAGCTTCTCGATCATGGCGGGGTCGGAGCTCGCCGGCCCGAGCGTGGCGATGATCTTGGCTTTGCGCTGGCGACGCATCGGGCGGCCTCCTCGTGCTCGGTTCGGGGCGGCTGCCGCATGGGCTGCCGGTCGACGGGAAATCGGGGCGTCGATAGCATGCTTCAATGGGCCCCGCGACCCGAAGCTGGCGGACCCGCTGCAGCTGAACACTGGTCTGCCGGGCGGCGAGCGCTTAATGTGCGATCACGATTGCGGATCACGCCGAGAGAGACGACGAGCCATGACGAGAAGCGCCGCCCCAACCAGCCTGTCGCGCACCGATCCGGTCTCGGTCGGCCTCGATCCGATCCGGCTGGCCCGGATTCGCGTAGCGCTCGAGCGGGACGTGAAGGCGGGGCTGCTGCCGGGCGCCGTGGTCGGCATCGCGCGGCGAGGCAGGATCGGCTACCTCGAGGCTGTCGGCTTCCGCGATCCCGTCGCCGAGACGCCGATGTGGGCCGACGCCGTGTTCTCCATCGCATCCATGACCAAGCCGATGACCTCGGCCGCCATCATGATGCTGCACGAGGAAGGCCGCCTGCTGCTCGGCGATCCGGTCTCGAAGTTCCTGCCCCAGATGGCCAACATGCGGGCTGCGCGCCAGCCGGGCGGCGATACGCTCGATACGGTGCCTGTCGAGCGCGAGATGACAGTGCAGGACCTCCTGCGCCACACCTCGGGCCTCACGTACGACAACCGCGGCACGTCGGCCGTGCATCGCGCCTATCCGGGCTCGTCGGTGTCGGCGGCCGTGCGAATGGGCCGCGAGGAGTTCCTGGAGGCGATCGGCAAGGTGCCGCTGCTCTACCAGCCGGGCACCGCCTGGGAGTACGGGTTCTCGACCGACATCCTGGGCCACATCGTGGAGGCGGTCTCGGGCCAGTCGCTCGGCGCCTTCCTGAAAGAGCGGCTCTGGGATCCCCTCGGCATGGCGGATACGTCTTTCACGCTCGCCCGGAGCGCCGAGGCACGTTATGCCCGCGCCTATCCGAAGTGTCCGATCACGGGCCAGGCGCAGACGGTGCATCATGCCACCGGCCAGTCGATGCGCTGGGAATCGGGCGGTGGCGGCGCCGTCTCGACGGCGGCCGACTACCTGCGCTTCGTCGACATGCTGCGCGCGGGCGGCTTCGGCTCCGGCCAACGCGTGCTCGGCCGCAAGACCGTGGAGCTGATGCGGGCCGATCATCTCGGTCCCGAGATCGAGAACCGCATCACGACCATGGACCCGGCCTGCAACGGCTACGGCTTCGGGCTCGGCTTCGCGGTGCGCAAAGGCGCGGGCGTGGCCGCCCAGCTCGGCTCGGCGGGCGACTACTACTGGTCGGGCGTCTACGGCACCTACTTCTGGATCGATCCGGCGGAGGAGCTCGCGACCGTATTCATGGCGGCGGCGCCCGGCCAGCTGCGGCTGCGCTACCGCCAGCTCATCCGCGCCCTCGTGCTGCAGGCGATCGCCGATTGAAGCCCCGGCACGAGGCCGCACGCGCGGCCTCCGCGGCCCGGGCCTTTGCCTCGCTCCGATGTCCTCGCTGGCATAATGAACCCGTTTTTCCTTCGCGCTCGCGCCACAGTCGAGCCCCAGCACTGGTCCTAGTCCAGCGGTCTGGGGAGGCGCGCGAACGGGGGACGGCATGCGAGGTCTAGCCTCGACGGCATTGCTTCTGACGACAGTCGCCTCGGCCGGTGCGGCCGAGCTTTCGGGCCAACAAATCCGCGAGCTGGTGACGGGCTCGCTCGCCCACATCGATACACCTCTCGGCAAGAAGATCGCCGTGCGCTTCGCGGCGGACGGCCGGACGGCCGGCGAGGCGGGGGAGCTGGCGAGCTACCTCGGCTCGGCCAGCGATACAGGGCACTGGTGGATCGAGGGTGATCGGCTCTGCCAGAAATGGACGCACTGGCTCGACCGCGAGACGCAATGCCTGAGCCTTGCCCGCAGCGGTCCGCGCCTGCGCTGGGTCAACCAGGCCGGGACCAGCGGCACGGCGAGCATCGCCCAGAGTGGCCGGCGAGCAGCGGTGCTGTCGGACGCCTCGTCGACGGGCCGGATGCGGCTCGCCGGCCCACGCGTCGAGCGCAATGACGACGACAAGCCTGTGCCGGGCGAGAGAACCGCTGCTCAGCCGCGACCGATAGCCAAGGCTGCGGCCGGAGCCGGCAACACCGCCGGCCAGACGCACAGGGTGGCGCATGTGGCGGCCGGTGACGTGCTCAACGTTCGCGGTGGGCCTTCGACGGACGATGCGGTCGTCGCTTCGCTGAAACCGGGTGAGGGCGGCATCGCCATCGCGGGGGAGTGCCGGGCCCGCTGGTGCCCGATCACGCACGGTCCGGCGAAAGGATGGGTGAATGTCGCCTATCTCGAGCCGGAGGGCGAAGCCGGTGATCAGGATCGGCCACAAAGAAGGGCGGCTGCCGGTCGGGAGCGCGGCGCCCGCGAGCGCGGCCACGACCGGCGCGCGAGCAAGGATGCGCTCGATGCGCCACGCGACTGCCTCACCGAGCCCGCCCGTGCGATGCTCGACCAGATCGAGCAGAAATTCGGCCCGGTCCGCGTCATCTCGACGTGCAGGCCCGGCGCCACGATCGCGGGTACGGGACGCCCGTCCCATCACGCCAGCGGCAATGCCGTCGATTTCGAGGCCGGCCCACGCAAGGAGGAGATCGTCGCGTGGCTCGCCGCCAATCACAGCGGCGGCGGCACCATGACCTATGCCGACATGAGCCATATCCACGTCGACATCGGCCGGCACTTCGTCTCGCTCGCCGGCCGGCACTTCGTCTCGCTCGCCGGCCGCCGCGTGCGCCTCGGGCGCGCGGATTGACGGCGCTCCCGCGGGGCGGCACCACGAGGCGTCGTCGCAACGCGCACCGGGGGTCGAGAGGGCTTGCCACACACGATGAAGCCACGTGCGGCAGGCGGGCACCGGCGATGCCCGCCTGCTTCGCGTGCAATCACGCTGCAGGTGAGATATTCGAGTTGACCCGGAAAAGATTGGCGCTGTCGTATTTTGCCTTGATGGTCCGCAGCCGTGCGTGATTGGCTCCGTACGATGCCCTGATTTTCTCGGGCCGGTCGTCGGCCGAGATATGGTTGATATAGGCATTCCCCTGCAAATGCGGCTCGACGCCGGACCAGAGCTGGCGAACCCACGCGATGTGCTGCTCGCTTTCGCCACCGTCCTTCCATTGCCCGATGGCGTCGAAATCCCATTGGGCCTTGCGCGCGCCGAATGCCGTCGCTTCGGCGGGGACGCGCGTGATGGCGCCATGCAAGTAGAAGAGCAGGAGCGCGCTCAATGGAGAGCTGAAGCGCGAGGCGCCGTCCACCATCGCCCGAACGAGATCGTCCGAGATGGTCTCGGTGAATGCCGAACGCCAGTAGCGGTGCAAGCCGTGCACCGCGTTTGGCTGGTCCAGCATCGCTTGCCGCGCGGCGTAGGGCATCGGTCCGACGAGATCGGCGGCGGGCGTGCCGAACGACCGTGCAGGCGCCAGCACTTTCGCGCCCTCGGCGAGGGAGCCATTGTAGCCGAGAACCATCGCGCCGAGGGGCACGCCGTCCGGCGATGTGAGCAGCCCGGCGTAGGCTTCCGCCTCGTCGGGCAGCGTCGCGCAGAAATCGCGATAGAAGCGGAGCATATCGGCCGCCTGCTCCAAGGGGTAGAGGACGAGCCCTCCGAGGACCTCGCCAACGGGATGCAGCTGGAGCTCGAGCGAGGTCACGACGCCGAAATTGCCGCCGCCGCCGCGCAAGGCCCAGAACAGGTCCGGATGCTCGCTGGTGCTCACCTTTCGCAACTCGCCGTCGGCGGTGACGATCTCTGCGGCGACGAGATTGTCGACCGTCGCGCCGTGCTTGCCCATCAGCCAGCCGAGGCCTCCCCCGAGCGTCAGCCCGGCAACGCCCGTATTCGAGACGGTGCCGCCGGTCGTCGCGAGCCCGTGGGCTTGCGTCGCCGCATCCAGCTCGCTCCAGATCACGCCGCCCTCGGCCCGCGCGACGCGCCTCACCGGATCGACGGAGACGGCTTTCATCTGCGAGAGATCGATCACCAGGCCGCCGTCGTTGGTCCCGTAGCCGGGAGCGCTGTGGCCGCCGCCGCGAACGGAAAGGAGCAGCTTGTGCCGGGCAGCGAACTCGACGGCGCGCTGGACGTCGGAGACGCTCGTGCAGCGGGCTACGAGGGCGGGGCGCCGGTCGATGTTGCCGTTCCAGACCCGGCGGGCCTCATCGTAACCGGCATCGGCGGGCATCAGGACGGGGCCGGACACCGACGAGCGAAAGGCTGACACGTCAGACTTGGCGATGTCGGCCCGCATGCCTTCGAGCGTCGAGAACTGGATCATGGACTCGTCTCCGGGCAAGAAAAACAGTCGCGAAATAGAAAATCGCAGGCAAAGAATGTCCCAATTCTCGGCTCCGTCAAGCCGATCGCTTCGCGGTTGCGTACGCCGGCAGAGAAAGGCGGAAAACACAGCGATCGCAACGCGGGCTGTCAATCAGTCGAGAATATATTCGAGGCTTTCTCCGTTTTTTGTTTCGCGCGAGCGTCTGAGTTGCGCGGCCCATAAGTCTACAGGGCGAGCCGCCTCGCCGATATTCGTGCTCCCGGAGCCGCCGGTAGGCCGTGGGACGACGCAGCGCTCGACCTCGGCGCACCTTCGAGGCGATCCGTGTCGGCGCGGCATCACGGCGGCCGGTGCCGCCTCGACACGATGCGCACATTCTTGTCCGGGCCTCTCGCGTGTGGCACGCCATTCGGGACAAGCGACAGAGAGGGAGGGCGCCGAGCCCATGTCCGACTACTCCGGCCTCGAGGCCATGGTTCGCGGCGAGATCATCTCGCCCTTCACGAAGCTGCGCCGTCTGCTCGATGGCATCCCGCCGGGCCATGCGCGACCCATCGAGATGACGGCTGGCGACCCGAAGGAGACGATGCCGGGTTTCGTCATGGACCGGATGGTCGAGGCCAAGGCGCTGCTCGGCACCTATCCGATGACGCGCGGCGGCGACGACCTGCGCAAGGTGCTCGGCCAGTGGATCGAGCGGCGCTACAACCTGGAGGGCCTCATCGATCCGCTGCGCGAGGTGATCGTCGTCAACGGCTCGCGCGAAGGCCTGTTCTACGCCATCCTGCCGGCGGTCGGCCGCAAGCGCGTCGCGGGCAAGCCGGTGGTGCTGCTGCCGAACCCCTACTACCACGCCTATCTGGGCTCGGCCTCGGCCGTGAACGCGGAGGCGGTGTTCCTCGACGCCACCGAGGAGACCGGGCACCTGCCCGACCTCGACGCGCTGGCCCGCCAGCCCGAGGTGCTGGAGCGGACAGTGGCCTTCTATCTCTGCTCGCCTGCCAATCCGCAGGGGGCAGTCGCCAAGGCCGACTACATCCGGCGGGCCCTGGCACTCGCCCGCCAATATGATTTCATGCTGTTCTTCGACGAGTGCTACTCCGAAATCTACACCGGGGAGCCGCCGACCGGCGGGCTCGAGGTCGCCGCCCGCACGCCTGAGAAGTTCAAGAACCTCGTCGTCTTCAACTCGCTCTCGAAGCGCTCGAACCTGCCGGGCCTCCGCTCGGGCTTCGTTGCGGGCGATGCCGAGTTCATCGAGACGCTGGCCGAGGTGAGAAACCTCACGGGGCCGCAGATGCCGGGCGTCATCCAGCAGGCGTCCATCGCCGTCTGGTCGGAGGAGCAGCACGTCGGCGCGATCCGGCAAGCCTACCGGGCCAAGTTCGACGTCTGCGACGAGGTGCTCAAGGGTCGCATGAGCTACCGGCGGCCGGGCGGCGGGTTTTTCCTCTGGCTCGACGTGTCCCATCTCGGCGGCAGCGTTGAGGGCACGGTAACCCTATGG
>JBFWQN010000283.1:0-6880 GCA_050249405.1 Hyphomicrobiaceae bacterium
CCCGTCTCGCGAAGCGAGCCGGGCCTCGACAGCATTTCATCGGTTCGGCACAGCCTATTTCCACATTTCGAATTCGGAATTCGGCGCCAATTGTCTGCGCTGCCAGGACCGCCGACGATGCGGTCGATCTCGCCTCGGCATTCGTATCCTTGGCCCATCGTGCGCTTTTTCGTCCGCGGTCGCTTCGCGAGCGGGGCCAGCCCCGCACCCCGCTGGCGGGACACCCGCCAGACCACCCGTTGTTTTTCGAGCAAGAAGAACGGGGAGCTCGAGAGGCGTCCCTCGAGCGGGTCGAAGGGCAGCAGCCCATCTCGGCGAAGCGAGCCGCGCCGCCGGCAAACTCGCTCGGCGGCAAAGCTTCGCCATCCTGCCCCTTGGCCGCTCACCCAATTCGGCATTTGGAATTCCGAATTCGGGCTGCTAAAAAGCCACGGAAATCGAGCACCGGCAAAGAGCCCAGGTCCTCCCGAGCGCTCTGCAGTGCCGCCAACCAGACAGCCCACGATGTCGCTCTCGCAACTCGACAGCCGCCCCGCCCTCGTCGATCAGGTCCACGATCGCCTGCTCGCCGCCGTGATCGACGGCACGCTGGCCCCTGGGCAGCGGGTCACGCAGGACGACCTTGCCGGGATGCTCGGCGTCTCTCGCCAGCCGGTCAGCCATGCGATTCAAGTTCTGCGCCGTCGCGGCCTGCTCGTCGATGCCGGCAAGCGCGGTGTTGCGGTGGCGCCGATCGATGGCGCGCGCATCCGCGACCTCTACCAGGTTCGCTCCTCGCTGGACGGTCTTGCCGCCGAGCTTGCCGCCGGCCGTTGCGCCACGGGTGACGCCACGCGCTCCGAGATTGCGGCGCTCCGTGCCGCTCTCGATGCCGGCGGGCGCGAGGCCGCGACGGCGAGCCCGGCAAGCCTCGCCCTGCTCGTCGATGCTGACGTCGCGTTCCATTCGGCGCTCTACCGCCTCTCCGGCAACACGGCGATCGTCGAGACCGTTGCCGAGCAGTGGCCGCATTTCCGCCGCTCGATGCGGCAGGTGCTCGAAGGCACCGACATCGTGCGGCGGGTCTGGCGCGAGCACGCGGCGATCCTGGCAGCCGTCGTGGCCGGCAGCGCCGCCGAGGCTGGCCAGCTCGCACGTGCGCACGCAGCCAATGCCGCCACCGATACCGTTCATCGGCTCGCAAAGACCATCGCACCGGCAACGTCAGAATAATCGCAGAAGGAGGAACCCATGAAGCTCACCGATGCCCAGGTCCAGCACTTCAACGAGGAAGGCTGGCTGTTCCTGCCGGAGCTGTTCTCGCCCGAGGAGATCGCCGTCCTCAATGCCGAGGCCGAGGAGATCTACAAGCAGCAGCGCGAGGAGATTTGGCGCGAGAGGTCCGGCGCGCCGCGAACGGCCTTCGCCGCCCATCTCTACAACGAGGCCTTCGCCATCCTCGGCCGCCACCCGCGCATGATCGAGCCGATCGAGCAGGTGTTCGGCGAGAAGCTCTACATGCACCAGTACAAGATCAACGCGAAGGCCAAGTTCTCCGGCGACGTCTGGCAATGGCACCAGGACTACGGCGTCTGGGCTCGCGACGACGGCATGCCAGAGCCCCGCGCCATGAACATCTCGATCTTCCTCGACGAGGTGTTTCCCTACAATGGCGCGCTGATGCTCATCCCGCGCAGCCACAAGCAGGGCGTTCTGGCCGCCGAGCACGACAAGACCACGACCAGCTACCCGCTGTGGACGCTCGACGAGGCCACCGTGCAGCGCCTCTATGACCAGGGCGGGCTCGTGGTGCCGACAGGCAAGGCCGGCGGCATGCTGATGTTCCACGGCAATCTTGTGCACGGATCGGCCGGCAACATCACGCCGCTGCCGCGCAAGATCGTCTATCTGACCCTGAACGCGTGCTCGAACTACATCCGCAAGCCGACCCGCAAGGAGTGGATCGCGCATCAGGACTTCGCACCGATCGTGCCTGGCGCGGACGATGCTCTGCTCCAGTATGCCCGCCGCTATCGGCAGGCGGCCGAGTAGGAGACGGCAGCGGCGTCGGCACAGCCGCCGCCGCTGCACTCTGCCGCGCAGCCGGCGCCCCGTGATCGGCCGAGCCCCGCTATCGCATTACCCGCCGAGCGGGCTTATGCTTCTCTCCACCACCTGACGGCGAGCCCTTCCGCCACCCTTTCGCAACATTTCCTCGGCATCGTCGCCTCGAGGGAGAAGTTGGAGTCGCGGCCCCCGTGGCTACCGGCGTGGCGCCATTTAAGGCAGTCGTGGTGGTCGCAATTCATGTATCAGCTCAGACACACTCCCGCGCGGCTCACGCGCAACACCGGCACACGGCTTGACACCAAGCCATTGACTTATCGAGACTTTAATCGGCCTCGCAATTTGCGGCAGGCTTTGCCGCTGATTGCCGGCCTTACCACGACTGACGGAACCCGGAGCCGAGCCACGGGCACGTCGCACGCGCGTTTCGGGCCGCAGACAGTGCCTGCGCTCACGACGCCATCCGCCGCGTCGCGGCCGTTGCCTGGACAACTGGCGCCCCCGGACGATTCGAAATCGCGTGGCGATAGCGCAACACGTCGCAGGGGATCGAGAGCGAGGGGTGCATTTTCCCTTAACAGCGAAGGAGGGGTCTCGTAAGTCTTGGTCACCGGACGAGGTCGATGGCCGTATCAGGCAATCGCAAGCAGAAAGGCTGATCGGCCGTCGAAGGGTGGGACTACCTAGTTGCGACCTAGCTTCAAGTACGTGGTGGCTTGGGGTAGCGTTAGTCAGGAGAGAAAGTATGTATGGGGGACTGCTTAAGTCGGCTAGCGCTATGGCGATCTTCGCCTCCGCTGGCCTGTTCGCTAGTGCTCAAGCTGCCGATCTCGGCGGCGACTGCTGCGCAGACCTCGAGGAGCGGGTAGCCGAGCTCGAGGCCACGACCGTCCGCAAGGGCAACCGTAAAGTCTCCGTCACCGTCTCGGGCTTCGTCGGCCATCAGGTGATGTGGTGGGACGATGGTGCACGCTCGGACATGTACATCGGTGACGGCGGCAACATCTTCTCGCGCTTCCGGTTCACGGGCTCCGCGAAGATCAGCCCGCAGGTCACGGCCGGCTTCACCTACGAGTTCGGCATCAACAACAACGCCATCGGCTCCATGAACCAGATCATGGGCGCCGACGGCTCGGCCAACGGCGACGACCTCGGCGCGGCTTCTGCGCCCCTGCTGCGTGACTCGACCGTCTGGTTGAAGCACTCACAGCTCGGCATGGTCAAGATCGGCCAGGGCTCGACCTCGACCGACAACCTGATCCTCATCGATCTGGCCGGTAAGAGCAGCGCCTCGACCCCGGACGCCGCGCTGTACAACGGCGGTTTCCGTCTGGTGCGCAACGGCATCATCAGCGGCACCACCGGCTCGGGCGTCTCGGCCATCACCTGGGGCAACATGATCCTCGGTGGCGAGTCGTACGACACGACGCGCCGCAACCACGTCCTCTACGAGACGCCGACGCTCGTGGGCTTCACACTCCAGGCGGCGGTTGCCGAGGACAACTACTGGGACGTCGCCTTGCGCTATGCGGGTGAGTTCGGTGGGTTCCGCCTCGCCGGCGGCATCGGCTACCAGGAGAACACGGAGTTCAATCACGCACCGACCACTCCGACCTTCCCGAACCCGGGTGCAACCTCGTGCCTCGCGGCCGACGATTGCCAGCAGAAAGAGTCGCAGCTCAAGGGATCGGCCTCCATCCTGCACGTGCCGACCGGCCTCTTCCTGACGGGTGCCGCCGGCCAGCGTGATATCGAGGACAAAACGTCCTTCGGCGTGGCGGGCATCAACCGGAATGCGACGTCGCACTTCTGGTACATCTCCGGCGGTATCTCGCAGAACTTCTTCGGCATCGGCAAGACGGTGCTGTTCGGCGAGTACCTGCAGTCCAACGACGCACTGCGCCACGTCTTCGCCGACGTGACGGACAGCCAGATGAACATGTGGGGCATCGGCATCACGCAGCACGTCGATGCGGCAGCCATGGAGGTGTTCGCCACCTACAAGAGCTTCGAGGCGGACATCACGACCACGACTGGCAAGATCACGGGCCTGTCGGACTTCCAGACCGTCATCGTCGGCACGAAGATCAACTTCTGATCTGAGCTTGATGCTCTTGATATCGCGGCCAAGCCTCCGGGCTTGGCCGTGTTTGCGTTTGTGCATTGACTTCGGTAGCCGTGCCTCGAGATGCACCGGCGTCAGCCGCGTCCACTGGCCACGCATGGAAAGAGAAAAGCGGGGGATTGCGGGAGACCTCCCCCAACGGGGTGCTGGGCTGGCCCCGCTCGCGCCGCAGGCGCGACCACCACGGCGCGCAGAGCCGCCCCATCGCAACCGACGGGCCGATCAGTACAGCCGGCCGCCGTCAGGCACCTTGCGCTCAGGCACGACGAGCACCACCTCGCCGTCGGCGTCGGGAAAGCCGAGCGTCAACACCTCGGACATGAACTTGCCGATCTGGCGCGGCGGAAAGTTCACCACCGCCGCCACTTGGCGGCCGATCAGGGCTTCGATCGTATAGTGCCGCGTGATCTGCGCCGACGATCGCTTGACCCCGATCTCGGGGCCGAAATCGATGCGGAGCTTGAACGCGGGCTTGCGCGCCTCTGGAAAGGGCTCGGCCGCCACGATCGTGCCGACGCGGACGTCCACCGCCAGGAACTGGTCGAACGTGATCTGCGGCGCGCCCGCCTTTTCTGATGCCATGATGTCCCTCTCGTGACAGCTTCGCGCCTCTGGCGCGAGCGGGCTTCCGCCCGCACCCGACCGGGAGGGAGACCCTCCCGGACCCGCCCCTTCTTATGGCGTGGGAGTTGAGGGGGGCGGTGGCGCGGGATCCGCGGGACGGGTGCCGCGGCGGACATCGTCCATTCGCGAGCGCAGCGTCTCCGCGGTGCCGAGCACGGCCGACGCGACCCGGCGCAGGCCGCGCATCATGTCGTCGGCGCGCTGCATCGTCCGCTCGCCCCGGCGCAACCGGCGGTCCAGGGCGGCCATCGTGCGCGCGAGACCGGTATCGTCGTCGTCGAGCCAGGTTCGGAAGACGGCGGCATAGACGGCCGCAAGTCCCGCCGTGCGCGCCACGCCTTCCATGCCACCGGAGCCGATCCCGGCCGCCTCCAGCATCCAACGGCTGGAGGCCATCATCCCGGCCAGCCGGCCAGGCTCCGGTGGACCGCTGCGCGCGATGGAGCGGATCGCCGGCTTCCACGGCTCGAGCACGTCGAAGCGGCTCATGATCACCTCGAACAGCGCGTCGCGCGCCGCCTGCTCGGGATCGCGGCGAGGCGCCCGCGTCAGCACCTCGTCGTCGACCAGCGTGGTGAACGCCGAGAGGATCGCGTCCTTGGACGAGAATTGCCCCTTGAGCGCGACGAGCGTCGAGCCCGCGCGCTCGGCGATGTCGGCCAGCGTCACCTCCTGCCACGGCCGCTCCGCGGCCAGCGCCAATGCCGCGGAGACGAAGCGGCCTTTGTCAGTCGTCAGATCGAGCATGGGGGCTTCCTTTCGCACCGAAAATAGGATGCCGGCCCGTCTGCCGGAAGTGGCAACCCGCATGTCGCGGCGGACAGCCTCGCCGCAACGAGGTTGACGCCTACCTAACGCACGTCCCGCGCCATTCAGGAAGGCGGCAGCGGACGGTTGCCATCGGCCTGCGTTGGCCATAAAGCCTCGTCAGCCGGTCGGGCGCGGAGTTGGGCCGACAGCCGAGCTTCCGCGAACGCAAGGAGCGCCGCCGACGTCATGGAGCCTGCAGCCGACATGCGAGCCGCGTCGGACGCGCCCGGGTCAGCGCCGAGCGTGCTGGTCCTCGCGCAGCTGCCTCCCCCTGTCCACGGTGTGACGATCACGACCGAGCGTGTGGTTGCCGCCTTTGCCTCCCTGCCGGGCGCCCGGATCGATCAGGTTTGGGGCGGCAGCGCCACGAGCCTCATCGACATCGACAGCCGATCGGTCGGCAAGCTGGCGCATTTCGCGCACATGAACCTGCGCCTCGCCGCCCGCCTCCTCGCCGGGCGCCGCTACGATGTCGTCTACACGACATTGGCCCCGCTCACCCATGCCGCGATCCGCGATGGCATCGTCGCCTGGTGGGCGAAGCGTCTCGGCCAGCGGGCCCTCGTTCATCTCCACGGCGAGGGCATAGAGGCGACGATCGCCGGCGGCGACGTGTCCAGGCGGATCGTGCGGGCGCTCCTGCACAAGACCGAGCTCGTGGCCGTCACGGCGCGGGCCGCCGAGGCCGCGTCGGCATCCGGCCTATTCGCAGCCGTGCACCGGCTTCCCAACACCGCGCCCGATCCCGGCGAGCCATCCTTCGATGCAGCCCGGCCGATCAGGCTCGGCTTCCTCGGCAACCTCGATCCGCGCAAGGGCGTGCTCCGCTTCGTCGACACGGTGGCTCATCTCGTCGCCAGCGGCTGGAACGTCGAGGCCGCCATAGCCGGCAGCTCGACCACCTACCTCGGCATCGACGAGCTCGCCGCACGCATAGCCGGCCTTGGCCTCTCCAGGCACATCGCGCTGCATGGCCCGGTGCACGGCGAGGCCAAGGACCGTTTCCTCGCCGATCTCGATGTTTTCATCTACCTGAGCCTCCACGATCACGCGCCGCTCGTGCTGATCGAGGCGCTCTCGCATGGGCTGGTGCCGGTAGTGCTCGATACGGGCGGCGTCGCCGAGATCGTTGGACCCGAGCTCGCCCAGCACGTGCTCCCCAGCGATCTGCCGGATGACGCGAGAAGCCTGCGCATCGCGAGCCTGCTGGCCCCTTATCGTGCCGATCGCCAGCGGCTCGTGGAGGACCGGCAGCGCGCGCGCGCCCGCTACCTC
>JBFWQN010000284.1:0-6860 GCA_050249405.1 Hyphomicrobiaceae bacterium
AGCGAGTAGGAGGCGAAGGAGGCGAGCACGGCGCCGCCGCCCGGAAGGATGCCGAGCAGACCGCCGAGGATCGTGCCGCGCAGGACAGGCATGGCGGACCTCGACATGTCCTCCCTGGTCGGCATGAGGCCTTCGATCTTCGACGAGACGAGATCGCGCCGCTCGCTGTCGCCGAGGTTCTTCACGATCTCCGCGATGCCGAACACGCCCATCGCCACGATGACGAAGCCGATGCCGTCGAACAGGTCGCCGATGCCGAACGTGAAGCGTGTGTTGCCTGTGTTGACGTCGGTGCCGATGAGGCCGAGCAGCATTCCGAGGAAGATCATGCCCATGGCCTTCACGACCGAGCCCGACGCCATCACGACGGCGAGCACGAGACCGAGCAGCATGAGTGAGAAGTAGTCGGCCGGCGCGAATTGCTGCGCGAGCTTGGTCAGCGGAGGCGCGGCGAGCACGATGGCGAACGTCGCCACGGTACCCGCGAAAAACGAGCCGAGCGCCGCGATGGCGAGGGCTGGGCCTGCGCGGCCCTGCTTGGCCATCTCGTAGCCGTCGAGGGCAGTCACCACCGACGAGGCCTCGCCTGGCAGATTGACCAGGATGGCCGTGGTCGAGCCGCCGTATTGCGCGCCGTAGTAGATGCCGGCGAGCATGATCAGCGCACCCTCCGGCGTGAGGAAGTAGGTCACCGGCAGCAGCAGCGCCATCGTGGCGACCGGACCGACGCCCGGCAACACGCCGATCGCGGTTCCGATGATGGCTCCCATCAGGCACCAGAACAGGTTCTTGATCGACAGCGCGACCGAGAAGCCGAGAGCGAGGTTGGAGAAGATCGAATCGAGTTCCATGGCTGCACCTTCCAGTTCAGCGTCCGAGGAAGGCGAGCCAATCCGGCCAGCGGATCGGCCAGATGGGAATCGGCATGCCGAGCAACCAGACGAACGTGCCGACACCGATGGCCAGCATGATCAGCAGGAAGGCAGCGTACTCCATCCACCGCGTCTCCGGCGTGCCGGCGGCGCAGAGGGTGAGCGAGACGGCCATGGCGATGACGAGCCCTGCGCTGTCGACGAGCAGGCCGAAAGAGATTGTCGCCAGGGTCACTGCGAGGAGGGGGCGCCAAGCCCATCGGCCGACGGGAATATCGCCGGCGACCATCGCCTTGATGGTCAGGATTCCGCCCGTGCCGATCAGGCACCACGCCAGGATGGCCGGCAGCACCCCTGTTCCAGGCCGCTGCGTCGTGCCCATCGGATAGTCGGCCCCGATCCAGAGTGCTCCGATCCCCACCAAGGCGAACATCACCCCGGCGGCGAAATCCTGCCCCGTTCGAACTTGCATGTGATTGACACCCTCGCGCTGCCCGCCCGATGACGGGCTGGCCTGTTACTTGAACGTTTCCCCGCGGAGAGTATGGCATAGCCCTCCGAGGGCCAAAAGGCCCCTCGGTGGCCGGTTGACCTACGTTTCGCAACTGCGAGCATCACGAATTTTATTGGCAGGAACGCCGCTTTGCCCGCGCCACTTGGCTGCTCCCGAATCGAGGGTGCCCCGAGAGATGAGCGGGCTCTATGCGGCGTCGCGAGGTTCACGGGCGCGGCGCAGGAACCACGCGTTCCGATGGACGGGGCCCATCGTCGACGGCCCGGGTAACCGCCGGCCTAGGCCTCGAGGTCGCGCGCTCGGCTCGTGCACGCGTGACGACGAGCACCATGGCGAACACGGCCGCCTGTACCAGGACGATGGTCGGGCCGGTCGCCCCGTCGATGTGAAAGCTGAGCAGCGTCCCGGCGACGCTCGAGCCGACGGCCACGCCCAAGGCGATCGCGAGCATGCGCCCGAAGCTCCGCGCCACCAGGAAGGCCGTGGCACCGGGCCCGATCAGCATTGCGACGACGAGTATGATGCCCACCGCCTTGAGCGAGGCGACGATGGCGAGCGCCAGCATGACCAGAAGCCCGTAGTGCAGCATCCGCACGTCGAGACCGATCACGCGCGCATGCTGCGGATCGAAGCAGTAGAGCAGCAGGTCCCGCCGCCGCACGAGCACGGCCGCCAGCACGAGCCCGGCCACGGCACCTGTCTCGATCAGATCGCGCGTCGAGACGCCGAGCACGTTGCCGAACAGGATGTGGTTGAGATGCTGGTCCGTGTCGACGCGCGTGAAGAGCACGAGCCCGAAGCCGAACATGCCCGAGAACACGATGCCCATCACCGTGTCCTCCTTCACACGGCTCGTTTCCTTGAGGTAGCCCGTCGCAAGTGCCGAGGCGAGGCCCGCCGCGAACGCGCCGACCGCCAGCGGCAGCCCGAGCACGAAGGCGATGACGATGCCCGGCAGCACCGCGTGCGAGACCGCGTCGCCCATCAGCGACCAGCCCTTGAGCACCAGGAAGCACGACAGCACCGAGCAGACCGCGCCGACCAGAACGGCGACCGCGAGCGCGCGCTGCATGAAGTCGTAGTGCAGCGGCTCGGTGACAAGGGCGACTACGCTGCTCACGGGATGCCTTCCCCGAGCGCGATGCCGCGCCTCCTCCGCTGCGCGAGCACCCCGTGCCGGGGAGCGAGCAGGTAGGCCGCGAGGAACACCAGCGTCTGCAATGTCACGATGACGCCGCCCGTGGCGCCGTCGAGGAAGTAGCTGACGTAGGCGCCGGCGAGACTCGTCGCCGCGCCAACAGCGACGGCGATGACCAGCAGCACGGGGAACCGGTCCGTGAGCAGGTAGGCGGTGGCACCCGGCGTCACCACCATCGCGATGACGAGGCAGGCGCCGACCGTCTGCAGGGCCGCAACCGTCGCGGCGGCAAGCAGCGTGAAGAACAGCACCTTGAGGCGTGTCGGCGATAGGCCGATCGAGCGGGCATGAGCCTCGTCGAAAAACACGGCCATGAGATCCTTCCAGACCACCAGCAGCACAGCCAGTGTAACCAGGCTGATGATCACCACCTGCTGCGCGTCCCAGTCGCTGATGGCGAGGATGTTGCCGAGCACGATGCTCTGCACGTTGACGGATGTCGGATAGATGGAGACGAGCAGCAACCCTGCCGCGAAGAAAGCCGTGAAGACGAGGCCGATCACCGCGTCCTCGCGCAGCCGGGTTTGCGCCTTGATGAACGTCATCGCCAGCGCCGCGAGGCCGCCCGCCACGAAAGCGCCCGCCGAGAATGGCAGCTTCATCATGTAGGCCAGCGCCACGCCCGGCACCACCGAGTGGCCGAGCGCGTCGCCCATCAGCGACCATCCACGCAGCATCAGGAAGCAGGAAAGGAACGCGCATGTCGCGCCGACCAGCGCCGACACCCACATGGCCTTGATCATGTAATCATATGCGAACGGGGCGAGGAGGTCTGGCATCACTCCTTCTCCCTGGCTGTGCTCGGCAGCGGCCGGTCGGAGGCCTTTTCCGCGCCGTAGAACACGACGGGCCGCTCGTCGTCGGTCAGCACGGTCACGCCCCGGGCGTCGTCGTCGTCGTGCAGCGCCGTGCCTCCGATGCGGAAATGCCGGAGCACACCGCCGAAAGCGCGCTCGAGGTTGGCCTGCGTGAACGTGGTGGCGGTCGGCCCGGCGGCGAGCACGGTCCGCCTGACGAGCACCACCTGGTCGCAGAACTCCGGCACGCTGCCGAGGTTGTGCGTCGAGACCAGCATCAGATGCCCCTCGGCCTTCAATTCCCGCATCAGACTGACGATGGCTTGCTCCGTCGCCACGTCGACGCCCGTGAACGGCTCGTCGAGCAGCATCACGCGGCCTTCCTGCGC
This sequence comes from Hyphomicrobiaceae bacterium, assembly GCA_050249405.1. Lineage (GTDB taxonomy): Bacteria > Pseudomonadota > Alphaproteobacteria > Rhizobiales > Hyphomicrobiaceae. The sequence continues at coordinate 3,771 of JBFWQN010000284.1, forward strand.
CAGGGCCCGCGCCAGGAACACGCGCTTCCTCTGGCCGCCTGACAGCTCTCCGATCTGGCGTTTGCGATAGTCCGTCATGCCGACACGGTCGAGGGCCGCTGCAACCTTTGCCTTGTCGGCTCGCGAGGCGATGCGCAGCAGTCCCATGTGGCCGTAGCGGCCCATCGTCACCACGTCCTCGACGAGCACGGGGAAGGACCAGTCGACCTCCTCCGATTGCGGCACGTAGGCGACGAGACCGCGCCGCTGGGCATCCCGCGTGGCGAGCCCCGCGATCCTGACCTCGCCGGCCGAGGGCGCGACGAGCCCCATGATCGCCTTGAACAGCGTCGACTTGCCCGCTCCGTTGACGCCGACGAGACCGGCGATGGTGCCCGGGCCGAGATGGAAGCTCGCGTTCTCGAGTGCCAGCGTGCCGTTCGGGTAGGCGACGCTCACGCCGCGCACGTCGAGCGAGGCCGTCAGCGGGGCGGCTGCGGTGGTCGAGCCGGGCGAGCGTGCGTGTGGCGCCGTCACGTCCCGAGCCCCTTCGCGATGGTATCGACGGTCACCTCGAGCAGCTTCAGGTAGGTTGGCACCGGGCCTCCCGCCGCGCTCAGGCTGTCCACGTAGAGCACGCCGCCGTAGCGGGCGCCGGTCTCACGCGCCACCTGCTTTGCCGAGCGGTCCGAGATGGTGCTCTCCGAGAATACGACGGAGATCCTCTCGGCCCGAATGGTGTCGATCACCCGCCGCACCTGGCTCGGCGTCCCTTGCTCGTCGGCGTTGATCGGCCAGAGGTAGAGCTCCTTCAGGCCGTAGTCGCGGGCGAGGTAGCTGAAAGCACCCTCGCTGGTGACGAGCCAGCGCTTGCCCTCGGGCACGCTCGCGAGGCGCTGGCGCAGCGGCGCGTCGAGGGCCTTGATCCGTGCGGCGTAGGCCTCGGCATTGCGGGCGTAGACGGCGGCATTGGCCGGATCGCGCGCGGCCAGCGCCTTGCGAATGTTCTCGACGTAGACGAGGGCGTTCTGCGGCGACATCCAGGCATGTGGGTTCGGGTTGTCGCGATACGGCCCCTCGCGAATCGGCAGCGGCGTGATCCCGTCCGTCACCACGGCCGAGGGGACCCCCTTCAGGTTGGCGAGGAAGCGCTCGAACCAGCGCTCGAGGTTCAGTCCGTTCCACAGGATCAGCTCGGCGCCCTGTGCACGCACGATGTCCTTCGGGGTCGGCTGGTAGTCGTGAATCTCGGCGCCCGGCTTGGTGATCGATTCGACCTTCGCCGCCTCGCCGGCGACGTTCTGCGCGATGTCCTGGATCACGGTGAAGGTGGTCACCACGCGCAGCGGACCCGACCGCGCTCCTTGTGCAGATGCCGGTCCTGGCCCCGCCGCGACGAGAAGAAGCGATCCGATGCCCAGGATAAGCGCCCGTCTCGGCAGCACGCCGAGCCATGTCCGCATCGATTGACTGCGACGAAAGGTCGAGGCCATGCGTTCCCCCGCTGGGCAGGTCGGCAGACTTAGACTGTACTCGATAATTTTGTATCGGCTAACATTGTTGTCAAGGACTTCGGATGATGCCAGTAGGTTGGCTCTGACCATCGCCACGGGAGACCCAAGGCTTGGCCGACCCCGATCACAGCGACCGGCCCGATCCCGAGCGCAGCGAGCGCCCCGACGCCGAGCGCTACCGGCGCGTGCGCGAGGCGCATCAGACGGAGCTGGCCGAGGATTATGTGGAGCTGATCGGCGATCTCATCGCCGAGACGGGCGAGGCGCGCGTGGTCGACCTGGCCGAGCGCCTCGGCGTATCGAGCGCGACGGTCAACAACTCGATCCAGCGCCTGCAGCGCGACGGGCTCGTCACGTCGAAGCCCTACCGTGCCATCTTCCTCACCGAGCGGGGGCAGGAGATGGCGGCGCACGCCCGCGATCGCCACAAGGTCGTGCTGGAGCTGCTGCTGGCGCTCGGCGTCGATGCCGCGACGGCCGAGCTCGACGCCGAAGGCATCGAGCATCACGTCAGCGAGGCGACGCTCGCGGCCTTCCGGACTTTTCTCGCGCAATCCAAGGTCGGTTGAGCCGCGGCAGCCACTGGCCAGCCGGGTGAACGGACCGATCTCGGCAGCTCGCCTGTTGACGCGGCCCCGGGTTGCATTGCCGCCTCGGATGCTGTCGGCTACCACGAGGTCATGAGCAAGAAAGCCTCCGAGATCCAGCCTGCGGCTCCTCGTCCGCCTTCGGTCGCCCACCGAGCACCCGAGGCGCCGGCCAAGGTCCAGCCCCGCGCGCACACGATCCATGTGCGCGGCGCGCGCGAGCACAATCTGAAGAACGTCGATCTCGAGATCCCGCGCGACGCGCTGATCGTGTTCACCGGTCTCTCGGGCAGCGGCAAGTCCTCGCTCGCCTTCGATACGATCTATGCCGAGGGCCAGCGCCGCTATGTCGAGAGCCTGTCGGCCTACGCCCGGCAGTTCCTCGAGATGATGCAGAAGCCGGACGTCGATCATATCGACGGGCTGTCGCCGGCCATCTCCATCGAGCAGAAGACGACGTCGAAGAACCCGCGCTCGACCGTCGGCACGGTGACCGAGATCTACGACTACCTGCGACTGCTGTTCGCGCGCGTCGGCGTGCCCTACTCGCCCGCCACGGGGCTGCCCATCGAGAGCCAGACCGTCAGCCAGATGGTGGACAAGGTGCTGGCGCTGCCCGAGGGCACGCGCCTCATGCTGATGGCGCCGGTGGTGCGCGACCGGAAAGGCGAGTTCCGCAAGGAGCTTGCCGAGTGGCAGAAGAAGGGCTTCCAGCGCGTCAAGATCGACGGCACCGTCTACGACATCGCCGAGGCGCCGAAGCTCGACAAGAAATACAAGCACGACATCGAGGTGGTGGTGGACCGCATCGTGGTGCGGAAGGACATCGCCTCGCGCCTCGCCGACAGCTTCGAGACGGCGCTGGCGCTGGCTGATGGGATCGCGATTGCGGAGCTCGTCGATAGACCGCTCAAGCCCCCTCACCTTCACGCGCCCCCTCACCCTAGCCCTCACCCCATGGGGAGTGGGGATGCGCAAGCGGCAAAGCACCGGCACAACGCAACCTCGTC
>JBFWQN010000285.1:0-6852 GCA_050249405.1 Hyphomicrobiaceae bacterium
ATAGCGCTCGTCGTCGGTCTTGCGGATGCCGAGCACGAGGCCGTGCACCCACATCTCGTCCCAGCCGATGCGCTTGGCCTCCTTATCGAAAGACCGGAACACGTCGCCGAGCTGCGGCGTGTAGCTTTCGGTCAACACCGGCTCGCCGAACACCTGGATCATGTACTTGAGGCCGACGAGGCGGCCGTGCACGATATCACGGACGAACTCGCGACTGGCGTAGCCCGGAAAGCCCCAGATGTTGTCCGGAGTCGAGATCGAGTTGGAGCGGATACGCTCGTGCTCGGGGATCTGGGAGACACGGCAGAGCCGGCCCCACTTGGCGTAGGGCTTCTTGTCGGGGGCCACGCCGAGGACGCGAATGGAGGTTTTCGGCACACCGTAGATGCGCAGGTGATCGACCCAGCAAAAGCTGCCGCAGCCGCCGCCGATGGCCAGATAATCGATCTCGGCCGCGAGCTTGCCCGAGGCCTTGATGTCCTTGATCGGGACTGATCGGGTCTCGAACAAGGCGCCGGGAAACGTGGTCCGCCCGGCCGCCGGTGCGGCCTCCGGCTCCACCGCCTGGGCCCGAGCATTGCGCGCCGGCTGCTCCGGCTCGCGCACGTCGGGCCTGCTTCTCTCGACGGACGCGGCGACCCAGGTATAGCGCAGGGAGAAGGGTCCGATTTGCAGGGCCTCACCGGGCAGCCAGGTGGCGGTCTGCACGGCGCGGCCGTCCACGCGTGTACCATTCTGGCTGTTCTTGTCCTCGATCCGGACGGAGGCACCGTCGACGAAAAGCTCGACATGCAGCCGCGAGACCTGGGGATGGTCGAGCATCACGTCGCTGGCCTGGGAGCGGCCGATACGGAATGGCCCGCGTCCATCCAGCGTCCGCCGCTCGGGACGGCCTGCGTGCTGCCAGGAGATCTCTATCGGCATTGGCGAACCTTGGGTCGGGCTGGCGGATGGTCGAATGAGTGGATGAGACTAGACGGCCGTCTGCAAAATTCTCGAGAACCCGCCCGCATTGGCGAGGTGGCGACCGCAGAACCTGCAGTTGGCCTCCAGTGGCGGCGGGTTGAGCAGGTGGCAGCGCTCGTAGCCGCAGACGATGCCGCGAGCCTCGTGCGGGTGGAGCACCTCGAAGCGCATGGTGCCGACCTCGACCACGTCGAGCACGGCGAGCGGTGTGCGCTCCTGGCCGGCGGGAATCGGAGCCTTGTTGCGATTGACCTGAAGCGATGGACGGCCGGTCGTCACCCATACCGGGTTGGCGTCGGAGAACTCGAAACGGCCGACCGTTGCGATCTCCCAGTTCGTCCAGCGGTTGAGATCGAGCATCTCGAGGGCGACGCCGGGCAGGTCGACGGCCGGCTGCCGATCCGGGTAGCGCCGGCGGATGGCGGCTGATTCGGCCACGCCAACGCCACGACCCGGCATCACCTCGAAGCGCTGCGTCTCGAGCAGCGTCGCCGTGGTGGCCAGGATGACGAACGGCGCCTGCTCGACCTTGGTGATCGTGTAATTCTCGATATCGATGGTGAAGCCCGGCGAGAGAGCGACCCGGCTGCCGCGCACGACGAGGCCCCCGACCCGGCTGCCGCTGGTGGAGCTGTCGGTATAGACAAAGCCGCGCGAGGTCTGCTCGATCGTGCCGTGAACGCGGGAGATGGTCCGATACTTGGGGTCGAGCAGAACCTGGTTGCGCATGTCATGCTGACGGCCGATCTGTACGGGGAACGTGCAGGCGGCAACGTAATAATCTCCGGTATCGTGGTTCCTGACACCGAGATAGATTTTCTCGTCCATGCTCTGCCATTCCCGTTGCTCGACGCCCGGACGCACAAGCAAGTTCGGCGCCAGCTCGTGACGCCTCACCATATGGCGAGATTATCCCCGATCCAATGGGCAGACAGCAAGGTCACCAATATTTGATCAATGTTCAATACGAGCTCCCCCTGACGCCAGTGGTGCCGGCGCGATGTCGGCGCGCTACGGCCTGAGCAGGATTTTTCCTGCCGGCGTTTGCCCTTCGAGAGCCAGGTGAGCCTCGCGAGCGCCCTCGAGCGGCAGCACGCGGCCGACGCCGATCTCGAGCCGTCCGGCGCTCCATGCTCCGAGCACGGCGTCCATCCGCCACATGACCTCGTTCGCGTCTTGCAGGAAGTCAGCCAGGTGTGGACGGGTGACGTAAACGGAGCCGGCGGCTGCGAGGTCGTCGGGACGAACCGTCTCGACGGGATGACTGTTGCCTCCATGCAACACGATTACGCCGCGGCGTCGGCAGCAGGCGAGGCTCGTCGCGAACGAATCGCGGCCGAGCCCGTCGTAGACGACATGGCAGCCCTCTCCGCGCGTTGCCTCGCGCACCTCGGCGGCAACGTCGCGGCCGTCCATCACCACGATGTGGTCGGCGCCTGCAGCTTTGGGCCCGCCGGCCTCGACCTCGCGAACGATCGTCGCGATCACCTCCGCGCCCTGGGCCTTGGCGATGCGGATCAGCATGAGCGCCAAGGAATCGGCGGCACCCTGGACGAGCACCCGGTCGCCCGCCTTGATCGGGAACACCGAAACAGAGAGGGCATGCGCCATGGCGCCGTCGAGTTGCAGCGCGCACGCAATATCGAGCGGCACGGCGTCGGGCACCAGCACCAGCCGCCAGGCAGGCACAATGGCAAGCTCCGCGCATGCTCCGGAAAGTCCGCACCAGGCCACCCGGTCGCCGGCTCGGACACCGGCAACATTCGGCCCGACCGACTCGACCGTGCCGGCGCCCTCGTAGCCAAGGACCAGGGGCCAGCCAGGCGGGCGCCGCTCCCGCCCAAGAAACGCTCCTCTACGAACGTGCACGTCGATCGAATTGACGCCGGCAAAGCCGACCTTCACCCGGACCTGTCCTGCCGCAGGCGCCCCAGGCTCGAGCGACAACACCTCGAGCACCTCCGGACCGCCGAATGCCTTCACGCCGATCGCACGCATGGAACGTTTCCCCTGTCCAAGCCCGCTCCCTGTCTGGTCATTTCGATCCGCGGCGAGGCCGCGAGATCGGATGCTCTTCTTGACGGCTTGGAGAGGGCCCACCGGCGAACTTTAAGCTGGTGGGCGCCGCTCCTACAATTCATCGTGTTGGGAAATCACATGCGTGCGCCGGGAGGGCAGCGGCCCGCCCCGCACGCAGAGGAGCAGCCGATGCACGTCTATGGCCGGGCAAACTCGATCAACGTCCGCAAAGTGCTCTGGATGTGCGACGAGGTGGGCGAGGCATTCACCCGCGACGACTGGGGCCGCGGATTTCGTCCGACGGCCGAGCCCGCCTTCCAGAGCGTCTCGCGCTTCGGCGTGGTGCCGGTGATCGACGACGGCGGCTTCGTGCTGCGCGAATCGAACACCATCGTGCGCTACCTGGCGAGCAAGCATGGCCGCGCCGATCTCTATCCGGCCGACATCAAGGCACGAGCGCTCGTCGAGCAGTGGATGGACTGGGCCGCGACCGATGCCTACGTGGGCATCCGGCCGGTGTTCCTCGGGCTGCAGGTCAAGATGGCCCCTTTCAAGGACGATCCAGCCGGCATTCAGGCCGGTATCGCCGAATGGACGCGCCAGATGGAGCGGCTCGACGCGCACCTGGGCGAGGCCGGCCCCTATGTCACGGGCAAGGCGTTCACGATCGCCGACATCCCCGTGGGACTGATCGTCAATCGCTGGTTCGGCATCCAGTTCGCCAAGCCGTCGCTCGCCAATATCGCAGCCTATTACGACCTGCTTTCCGAGCGGCCGGCTTATCGGTCGCATGGCCGCAACGGCACGCCCTGAGGTGGCAGCAGCCTCGCAGGCGGCGGCTGTCCGTCTGCGCGTTGCGAGGGATGGCAACCGCGAGCGGCGCCATCTCGATCGGCGGCAGGCCACCGCCGCCCATTCAGCGCGGGCCCGGCGAGCGCGGCCGCGTGAGGTAGCCGATCCAGGCGCACGCCGCGCCCGCGACGGCCGAGGCGATGAAGACGCCACTGAGCAGGCGCATGTCGGGGGCGTAGAGCCCCACCATCATCAGCAGCCAAGCGAGCAGGGTGCCTGCGAGCCCGGCGGCGAAGGCGATCACCACTATCTTTTGCGGCTGGTCCGCACGGCGACCCATCAGCAGCCCAGTGGCGAGGGTCGCCGGGTTGGCGATCGCCATCAGCAGGATTTTCGCGATCTCGGGCGGCATATCTCGCTCGCTTTCGGGAGGAAATCCGCCGGGATGCGGCGCCTAGCTCTTGCTCTTGGCGGCGATCTCGTCCTTCAGCTTCTCCTCCTCGTACTGGATGAACCAGCCGATCATCTGCCGCCACAGTGCCTCGCACAGATCGGGCGGCACCCCTCGCTCGGCGGCCTGCGCGCGGACGCGGTCGATCACCTGCTGGTTGCGCCAGGGCACGTTCGCCTCCTGGCGGAGCCCGAGCTTGATCTGCCAGGCCCGCTCGACGTAGCCGAAGCGCTCGCCGATGAGATCCACGAGAGCCTTGTCGCAACGGTCGATCTCGACGCGGACATCGGACAGGTCGGCGCAATCCTTCGGGGCTTTTTTCGTCATGGGGGCGGTTTCCGGCTCGGGTTTTGAGCCTTGCTTAGCACAGATGCGCGAGACCGCTAGCCCCGTTAGAGTCGAGACGAGCCCGGGCGACAGGAGTACTCTGCCTTGATCAACGACCACACGCTCGGACGCTTCCATCCGCTCGCGGGCGGACTCGTGAAACCCATCTACGACGACTACTCGTTCGCCAATATCCCGGCGACGGCACATCGGCTGCTCGCCGGCGAGACGATCGGACCGCTGATCCCGCCGGATGCCTTTGGCGGCAGCTATCCCGCCCCCGAGAAAGTGGTGATGGTCTTCGTCGACAGCTTCGGCTGGGAGTTCTGGCAGCGATACGGGGAGCGCTTTCGCGTCACGCGCCGCGTGATCGAGCACGGCGTGCTCACCCCCGTCTCGGCGCTGTTCCCGTCGACCACCTCGGCCTCGGTCACCAGCATGAACCTCGGCGTGCTGCCAGCCGTGCACGGCGTCTACGAGTGGAACATGTACGTGCCGGCCTACGGCGAGGTGATCCAATCGCTGCCGTTCGCGACGCTCGGTGGCACGCCCGGCTCGGCGGGAGGCCGGGGACACGACGTGGCCAGCCTGCTCGCCTGCACGGCCGAGACGGCGCACCAGCGGCTCGCCGGGCGCGGCGTCGCCTCCTACCAGCTCGCCCATCGCTCCTATGCCGGCTCGCCCTACAATCGCATCGCCTCGGCGGGTGCGCGCATCGTCCCCTACGGCACGCTGGCCGAGGCGTTGGTGGCGCTCGACGGGCTGCTGGAGCGTCCCGGGAAGGCCTTCGTCAATTTCTACTGGGCGGGTCTCGATGCCGCCGCGCACACGCACGGTCCCGGCTCGCCAGAGCACGACGCCGAGGTGATCGCCTTCTGGGCCGCCCTCGATCAGCTGCTCGGGCGAAAGCAGAAGGCGGGCACGCTGTGGCTGTTCACGGCGGACCACGGGCACATCGCGGTGCGCGCGGAGGAGACGCTCTACGTGAACGAGCGCTGGCCGGCGTTGGCCGGCATGCTCGCCCGCAGCCCGACAGGCGAGCCCATCTGGCCGTGCGGATCGCCGCGCGATTTGTTCCTCCACATCCGCCCGGAGTGCCGCGCGGAGGCGCTATCGCTGCTGCGAGGCGGCCTGGACGGCATCGCACACGTGATGACGATGGACGAGGCCATCGCTGCCGGGCTGTTCGGTGGCGGCAGCGTCTCCGCCGAGGTGCGCCGCCGGCTCGGCGACATCCTGGTGCTGCCCTACCTCGGGCAATTCGTTTGGTGGCGCGAGCCGGGCCTCATCGAGAACAGGATGAACGGCCACCACGGCGGGCTCACGCCTGAGGAGCTGATCACGGTGGTCGGCGTCGTCGGGGCGTTGTGACCGCAGTCCCTGCCGCCGGCTCATTCACGGGCCGACGGCGCGCGGCACTGCCTGTCCGGCAACCTCAATCCGGCTTCAGCACGTTGAGGCCGTCCTTCGAGGTCACCGTGCCGGTGGCGCCGAGGTAATCGCGCTCGGTCATGTCGCGGAGCAACCCCGCATCGTCGGGCGTGTTGGCGATGAAGCGGCGGCCTTGCGCGTCGCGCGCGAACAGGATGGCGTAGCTCGGACCTTTCCGGTCGTGCATCACGGTGTAGGTCTCGATGGTGGCGCGGCCGGACGGCGCCTCGACCACGGCCGGGCCTTTGTCGGCGTCGATGGTCGCCTGGTAGATGGCCGGATCCTTCGGCGCGAACGGTTTCGCGGGCGCCTCGGTCGAGTAGATGCCGGCCGACTGCTTCGTCACGTAGTTGCCGTTGGCGGTGACGAGGCCTTTCGAGCCCGGCTTCGAGCGCACCTTTCCGATCATCTCGGCGATCGAATGGGTGACGTAGTTGTTGCCGGGACCGCCGAAGTAGGGGAGCCCGCCCGTCACCGTCAGGCCGCGCGGATCGTCGACCGAGAGACCGTTCTCGGCGCAGGCGATCTCCACGGCCGAGGGAAAGCACGAGTAGAGGTCGATGAAATCCATGTCGGCCATGCCGGCGCCGGCCATCTCGAAGGTCTCCTTCGCGACCGTGCGCATGGCGGGCGAGGAATGGAAATTCTTCCGGTCCGAGATGTACCAGTGATCGTAGGCGTCGGCGGTGCCGTGCTGGTGGACGCACTGCGTTTCCGGGATGCCGAGCTCGCGGGCCTTGGCCACCGACGTCAGCTTCACGGCCGCCGCGGGGTCGAGGAAGGCGTTCGTGTTCATGAGCGGCGGATTGGGAAAGCCGAGGAAGGGAGTGGCGGGCGTGACGGTGGCGTTCTGGGCGGCCGTGACG
>JBFWQN010000286.1:0-6852 GCA_050249405.1 Hyphomicrobiaceae bacterium
CTGCCGGCTCGCGGGCCAACGTGGACGCGATCCATGCCAAGGCGCTGGCGCTGGGCGGCAACGACGAGGGTAAGCCCGGGCTGCGCGGTCCAAACGGTCCGCAGGCGTTCTATGGGGCCTATTTCCGAGACCTCGACGGCAACAAGCTGTGCGCCTTCCACGTCGGGGCCTAGGGAGCGCAACGCAGCCGGCTTGGCCTCCCGGACCGATTCGCATATGCGACGTCGGATCAGGGAGGTCTCGCCATGCTCGCCGTGCTTCTCACTAGCCAGCCCGTGCCGCCGCTCGCTCAGGCGCTCGTCGTGCTGGGCGTCGGTGTGTTCTCGACCTTGATGGGCTTCGGCTTCATTCCGGCTGCGCTCGATGCCAAGAAAGCCGCCGCCTGGCGCAAGCGGTATGCCGCCAATTTCCAGATCGGCGGGCCGCTGGTCGTCGTCGCGGGGCTCGTGCTGCTGGTCCGGGCACTGTGGCTCTGACAGCCCAGCCGTAACGCTCTCTTAATTCGGAGATTGAATAGTCCGTCCGCGTCTTGGGCTACTGCTGCCGTTCGAAGGCGTGCAAGTCCATGTGTGAAGCAGCGGGGGCGGCCCTGATGGCGGGTGATGGCAGCACGCTGGCGGCGCAAGCTCCGCGAGACGGCCGGCTAGCCGAGGCAGGGCTCGAGGCGAAGGTGGCGCTGGGCCTGACAGGCATTCTCTACGAGAACCTGCCGGTCGGTCTCGCGGGCACGATGATCATCGCCGCCGTCCTCGCCGGGGCGATGGTCGGCCACGTGCCAGCCGGGTGGCTGCTCGTCTGGCTCATCGCGATGCTGGCGGTCACGTTCGGTCGTCTCATGCTCTGGCACCTGCAGGCTGCCTGCGTGACGGAGCAGCAAGCCGATCCGTGGCAGCGCCGCTTCGAGACCGGCGCTTTCGCCTCAGGCGTGGTCTGGGGGGCGGCACCGCTGCTGATCTTTCCCATCGACAGCTTCGCTCATCAAATTTTCATGGGCTTCGTGCTGGCGAGCATGGCGGCCGGCGCCGTCAGCACGCTCGGCTCCCACGTCCGCTCGTTCGCCCTCTATCTGATCCCGGGTCTGGTGCCCTACTGCGGCCGCCTCGTCTTCGAGGGCGGTGGCCTGCAGATCGGCATGGCAGCCGTCTTCGCCTTCGGACAGATCGTGCTTCTCCTGAGCGCGAAGAGGCTGCAGAGCGTCACGGTCAACGCACTGAGGCTCAAGTTCGAGAACGCGCAACTCGTCGAGGCCCTGAAGAGTGCGCTCGCCGCGGCGGAGGAGGCGAGCCGCGCCAAGTCGCTCTTCCTCGCCAAGATGAGCCACGAGATCCGGACCCCGATGAACGGTGTGCTCGGCATGACCGAGCTGCTCGCCGGCACGCGGCTCGACAGCCGTCAACAAAGCCTGCTCGGAACAGTAGCGCGCTCGGCACGTACGCTGCTGGTGCTCATCAACGATATTCTCGACTTCTCCAAGATCGAGGCGAACAGGCTCGTCATCGTCAGCAAGCCGCTCGATCCGGAAGCCCTGGTCGAGGATGCGGTCGAGGCCCTGGCGCTCGAGGCCCGACAAAAGTCGATCGATCTGGCGCTGAGCGTCGCGCCGGAGGTGCCGCCGCAAATCCTCGCCGACGCGGCCCGCTTGCATCAAATCTGCATCAACCTGCTCAGCAATGCGATCAAGTTCACGACGTCCGGCGGCGTGGCTGTGCGGATCAGCGTCGAGGCCGGCCCGGAGGACGGGGCACGGAAACTGGTGCTGGTGGTCCGCGATACGGGCTGCGGCATTCCCGCGGATATCCAGAAGCGCCTTTTCACGCCGTTCGAGCAGGCGAGGAGCGCGGGCGCCGACTTCCGGGAGGTCGGCGGCACCGGCCTCGGGCTGGCAATCTCGCGTCAGCTCGCCGAGCTGATGGGCGGCTCGATCGACCTCCAGAGCGCGCCCGGCGAAGGCACAGTGGCGACGGTGCGCCTGCCTCTCCGGCTTGTCGGAACACCGGCGCAGCCGGCGCCTTCGAGGACAGGCACGGGCCCTGGCCGAGCACTCGTCGTCGCGGGCGAAAGCTTTCTAGGGGCCCGTCTGGTGGAGCAGCTCGTGGACCTCGGATACGAGACCGAGGCCGTCGCCAGCGAGCAGGAGGCCGTCGGCCTGCTCGAGGCTGCGGCCGGCACCGCGCGGAGCTTTGCCGCCGCGATCTGCGTCGAGCCAGCGGGCATCGCGCCGATAGCCGGACTGGCAGCGCGTGTGCCGGACGTGGAGGCGTGGCCGGGCTTGGTGGTGATCTCGGTCGTTCCTTGGGGCCGGGAGGAGGCGAGCAACGAGCAGCCTGGCGCCATGCGGCGGGTTGCGGCACCCCTCACCCGGCGAAAGCTTGCTGCCGCCCTGTCGAGCGCCCCCGTTGCACCACCGGCCGGACTGCCGATGTCGGTTCGAGCCAAAGCCCATTCCCCCGGCGCGCTGTCGCAATCGCTCGCAGGACGGTCCGTGCTCGTTGTCGAGGACAACAGGGTGAACATCGAGGTGATGCTCGGCTTCCTCGAGGCGCTTTGCCCGACGCTGCGCGTCACAGTCGCGTACGACGGCCACGAGGCGCTCGCCGAGTTCCATAGGCGGCCCTTCGATCTCGTCCTGATGGATTGCCAGATGCCCGGCATGGACGGTCTCGCTGTAGCCCGCCGGATACGGCAGCTCGAGGCCGAGACGAGCGCGCCGCGAACGCCTCTCGTCGCGGTCACCGCCAATGCTTTCGCCGAGAACCGTGTCGCATGTCTGGATGCGGGCTTCGACGACGTGCTGAGCAAGCCCTACTCGCTCGCGGAGCTGGCCGGCGCCAGCGCGCGGCACCTGCGGATCGAGCCGGGACTGCTGACGCATGCCGCGGCCCCGGCCGTCCTGCCCCCCTCGGAAGGAGCTGGAGCAGCGGCGGCCACGACCGCGGCGCCGATCGATCTGGACGCGCTGGGCCACTTCCGCGATGCCTATCCCGGCCTCTTCGCCAGCCTGATCGGGACCTACCTCGACTATCTGCCCGAGCAGATCGCGGCGCTCGTCGTCGCTGGACGCGATCTCGACCGATCTCGCCTTTCCGGCATTGCCCACAACCTGAAGTCGAGCAGCGGCAATGTCGGCGCCACGCGGCTGGCGGGCCTGTGCCGGACGCTGGAAGGAGACGCTGCGGAGGCCGAGGCTTCGGCTCTGCGCACGCTGGTGGTCGATATCGGCGACGAGGCAGAGCGGGTGACGGTCGAGCTGCAACGCATCCGTGCGTCCTACGCCCAAACGAGCAAACCGGCGTGTGCCGGTCAAGCTGCATGACGAGCAATGATGGCGGCGCGCCGCCACGCAGTCGAACGAGGAGACGATAATGAGCACCGCTCGCATTCTCGTGGTCGACGACGACCGCTTCTCCAGGCTTCTCGTGGTCAGCAAGGCGGCCGCCGAGCTCGGTGCAGAGGTGCTGGAGGCCGACAATGGCGCGAGCGCCTTCAGCTTGCTGTCGCGGGAGCCAGTGGATCTCGTCATACTGGACCTTGAGATGCCAGGCATGAACGGCTTCGAGCTGCTCGGCTGCATTCGCGTCCACCCGCGATTGCAGCATCTGCCGGTCGTCGTTCTCACCGGCAAGGACAACAAGGAATCGCTCGACCGCGCCCTGATGGCCGGCGCGACGTCGTTTCTCACGAAGCCGCTCAACTGGGCCTGCTTCGGCAAGCACATCGGGCATATCCTGCATCTGGCTATTGCGGGCCGGGCACCGTCCCCGACCGAGGGCTCGCGGACCGCGACGGCCTGATCCGATCTCGGCCCGCGCTCGCGCTCGCGCCTTTCGCGCTTCTCTGCGAGGGGAAGCCATGTCAAGACGGTCGCTGCAAAACTGCAGGACCGTCGCCATGTACACGCTCCTTTCCGCGACCCCGAGCCCCTATGCGCGCAAGGTGCGCATCGCGTTGATCGAGAAGGCCATCCCGTTCCGGCTCGAGACCGAGGTGCCGTGGGATCGCAGCACGTCGACGCCGCGATACAACCCGCTCGAGAAGCTGCCCGTGCTGATTACGGAGGCGGGCGACAGCGTCTATGAAAGCCGTTTCATTCTGGAATGGCTCGAGGCACGCCATCCCACGCCGGCCCTGCTGCCGGACGATATCGAGGGCCGTCTCGCCGCGCGGCAGATGGAGGTGCTGGCGGATGGAGTCTGCGACGCCTTCGTGCTGTTCTTCTTCGAGCGCATGCGCACGCCCGAGCGGCAAAGCCCCGAGTGGATGGCGCGGCAGCGGCGAAAGATCGACGGTGGGCTGAGGGAGATCGCGCGCCGCATCGGCACCCGCGAGTACGCCGTCGGCGAGCGCTTCGGCCTGGCCGACATCGCGGCTGCAACCGCTGTCGGCTATCTCTCGGTCAGGTTCCCGGACCTCGACTGGCGGGGAGAGTACCCGGCGCTCGCCGCCTATTCGGATCGCATGGAGCAGCGTCCATCGCTCGCGGCGACGCGGCCGGTGCCGCAGACCATCACCGACAAGGTCGTTTGAGAGCCACGTCGTGGACGATTATGCGTCGGCGGAAATTCAGCCGCAAATTCAAACGCATTGAGGATTTTTGACGGACGCCATTCCCTCAAGCCGGTTTCCCGCTCTAATCTGAATGGCCGGAGCAACCGGCCAAACACGGGAGAGAAACAGAATGGCATCCGTAAAAACACTGATGCTTGCCGCTGCGCTCGCATTGCCGGTATCGGCCGTCTACGTGGCCACAGCCGACGTGTCGGTGCAAGCCGCCGGCAAGATGGGCAAGAAAGCCAAGAAAAAGGCCGCCAAGAAGGTCGCCTATAAATCGTGCGGCACGTACAAGTATTGGAAGGCCGGCAAGTGCCTGGACGCGCGCGCGAAGAAATAGGCGCAGCCGGACAGCCCCGGCTTCCCGCCGGGGCTTTTCCCTCTTCATCGGGAAAACCGAGACTCGCGCCGGCTCTGCCACTCGCTCCGTTGCGGGAGCCCCATTCGCAAATGATGCCGATGCCCGATCGAGCGATCGCGAGCTCGGCAAGCTCTCAGCGCACGCGGTCTGCGAGGCAAGCCTCGAGGGCGTCCGCGAAGATCGAGAGCCCGAGATCGATCTCGGCGTCGCTGATGGTTATCGGCGGTGCGATGCGGAAAACGCCCCAGCCGCCTGTGACCAGGCTCGTCGCCAGACCCAGCTGAAGGCACCGGTCCGCGATCCGCTGCGCGAGCCCGGGATCGGGCGCCTTGCGATGCCGGTCCGTGACCAGCTCGATGCCCATGAGCAGGCCGCGCCCCCGGACGTCGCCGATCACCTCGTGACGCTGCTGAAGTGCCTCGAAGCCCCGCCTCAGGCGTTGGCCGGCCGTCCTGGCTCTCTCTGCCAGCCGGTCGCGCAGAATGATCTCGATGACCTTGAGGCCGACGGCCGCGGGCAGGGGATCGGAGACGTGCGTCGTGTAGAAAAGGAAGCCCGCCTCGTGGCAGCGCACCTCGATCTCGGCGGTGGTCAGCACGGCGGACAGGGGGAGCCCGGCGCCGAGTGTCTTCGAGAGCGTGAGGAGGTCGGGCACGACGCCGTCGTGCTCGCAATCGAAAAGCGTGCCGGTCCGTCCGAGCCCTGTCTGGGCCTCGTCGACGACCAGCATCAGTCCGCGCTTGCGGGCCCTGAGGGCCAGAGCCGCAAGGTAGCCGTCCGGCGGCACGACCACGCCGCCGGAGGACAGGATGGTCTCCACGATCACCGCTGCGGGATTGCCGGTGGACTGGCGGTCGTAAAGATCGAAGCCGTAGTCGAGCTCCGCCTCCCAATCGTAGCGCCCGTCCGACTGAAAGGTCGGCCGGTAGGGCGTCGGTGCCGGCAGCACGAACGAGCCCGGCGTGGCCGGGCCATGGCCGCGGCGGCCGGAGTTATAGGTGGCCGAGCCCGCGCCCTGGCTCACGCCGTGCCATGATCGCGACAACGCCAGCACCTCGTAGCCGCCGGTCGCCGTCTTGGCCATGCGCAGCGCTGCCTCGTTCGATTCCCCGCCCGTCGAGAGCAGCAGCACACGCTCGAGGCCGGCCGGCGCGATGCGCGCCAGGGCCTCGGCGAGATCGATGACCGGGCGCGACAGCAACTGGCTGTAGAGGTGGACGAGGTCGCCAGCCTGCTCGCGAATGACGGCCGTGATCTCGGGATGGCTGTGCCCGAGGATGGCGCTCATCTGGCCCGAGGCGAAATCGAGGAGCCTCGCACCGGTCGTCGTGGTGAGGAACGAGCCTTCGGCGCGCTCGACGATCACCGGCATGAACGAGCGTCCATAACGGACCAGATGGCGGTTGGCGCGCTCCCAAAGGCCCGCTGCGTCGTTCTGACGGCTCGTCGTCGTCATCGGAGTCCCCTCGCTGTGCCGGCTTCTCTCCGCTCAGCCGATCTGGCCGCCATCGTAGCTGCAGGCGATGCGGCCGAGCGCGGCTCGCAGCGGCTCGCTTTCGATCTCCCGCAGGAGCGCCGCCGCCTCGGCGCTAGCCGGCTCCAGTCCCCGTGCCCGCGCCAGCAGCCGTGCGACGAGCGCCGGCTCCAGCGTCGGCAGCTCCGCCCATAGCCCGCGCGCCAGCTCGCCGGCCAGCGCGTGGTCCGGATGGCCCGCGTTCTCCGGCGCCTTGCCGATCTCGTACATGTGGGTCACGGCGCCCCAGTCGCCGCGCTCCGCCGGCAACCGCTCGAGGACCTCCGGGCATTCCTCCGCCACGTAGAAACGGTTCAGCGTGTCGTCGAGCCGGAACGTGTAGCCGGCAGCGAGCAGGATCGGCTCCCAGCTCATGTGCGCGGGCGCGTTGGTCGCCGGGTCGATCGCCTCGGCGACGACCACCTTCGGG
>JBFWQN010000287.1:0-6848 GCA_050249405.1 Hyphomicrobiaceae bacterium
CGATATCCGAACACGCTCTCGAGGATGCGCTGGGCATCTGCCATCGACGGTGCCTCCGCAGGGACGCCGGTGGCAAGTGCCATGCCTCGATGCGGAGTGGCAAGTGCGAGCGCGCTGCGATGCGGCATGGGCTGGAGGCAACTCCGGATATTGTGGAGCACCACCCTAGGCCGATTCGACCTCGGTGCCTCGCCTTCGCGGCGCCTCATGTGTGGGTAGGTTGTGGAGCGGCCCATTATCGAGTGCGCGAGGCCCGGCTTGCACGCAAGGTGTCCGCGTCGATGGCCCGGTGATAGCGATTGGACGAGACAGTCGTTCGGCCGGCGGTGCGGAGCTGACCGGCCGTGCCACGACCGAGCCCATCGGGTAGGAGGAGCAATCATGCGACGCGTGCTGCTGCCGGTGCTGCTGAGTGTCGCTGCCCTCGCCGGCTTCTACTTGGCATGGCCGGCGTGGTCGGCTCGCCAGATCCGCGCGGCCATCGAGGCGAGCGACACCGCCGCGCTCGAGCGCAAGATCGACTTTCCGGCGGTGCGCGCGCGCGCCAAGCCGTTCGTTGCGGCAGAGATGCAGCGATCGCTCGACCAATTGAAGCGGTCTGCCGGTCCGATCGGCGCGGCCATCGCGGGCCAGTTGAAGGACAGCCTCGGTGGGCGCCTCGCCGAGGCGGCTGTCGATTCGATCCTGACACCGGCGAATGTCATTCGCATCGTGCGCCAAGGCCGTGACCTCCGTCGCGTGCTGAAAGAAGCCACGACAGACCGGAAAGGGCAGCCAGCCGGCAAAGGACCAGGTCCCGATGGCGGCACGAAAGCCGAAGGAACGCCGACGGGTTCCGGCGACGCCGTCGACGCGCACAGGCTCGGGCCGAAGAGCATCAAGAGCTATCGGATCACCGGGCCGCTGACCATCGCCGTCGGACTCGCGCAGGAGCCCGACGCAACGGAAGCCGACGTCATGGTCGAGATGGCCTTCACTGGGGCCGACTGGAAAGTGGTCGGCATTGTCCCGCGTCTGTGACGAGCAGCCGTCATCCGCTACGCCGTTGGCGTCTCGCGCGGGACGGTCGCCAGCATCGAGGGTCGCTCCGCAAAACCAGCGTACCACCCCGCCAAGCGTGGCCGTCCTGGCCGGAAATCCTCGAGCCAATCGCGCCAGTCCTGGTAGCCGAGCGCGATGCCCACCGTGATCTGTGCGAGGTCGACCGGCCCTCCGAGATGCGCCACGTCCCGCTCGAGCGCGTCGAGACAACGGCGGATACGCACCCGTTGTTTGTCGAGAAAGCTCTCCGAGCGCACGTCAGCCGGGCGCAGCATCTCGGCGCGCATGGCGATCTGCGCCTCGAGCACGCCGTCGGCGACCGCATAGGCCGACCACATGCGCTGCCGTGCGAGGGCATCCGCCGGAATGAGCGTTCGGGGCGCCGCCACCTCGTTCAGATGCAGGCAGATCACCGTCGAATCACCGAGCGCGATGCCGGCGTCGGTGACGAGCGTCGGGATGCGGGCGACCGGGTTGGCCTCGGCGAGTCCCGGCGTGAAGGGCGGCGTCGTATAGCCCCAGTCGAGCGTCCAGGTGGTAGGGCGCACCTCCATCCTCTCCCAGAGGCCGAGCTCGCGGGCGGCGACGCAGACTTTGCGCGTGAAGGGAGAGGCGGGGGTCCAAAAGAGTTGCACGGGAGCTCCTGCAAGTGCTGACGTCGGCGCCGATCGCGGTAGAGTAGGGCAATGATTGCCACGGGGGCCGAGGCCGGCCAAGACGGGCGAGGAGGTAGCATGCACCGCATCAGGCTTTCCGAGAACTTCCGCGCGGTATTCTATGCGCCGTTCTACGCCACGCGGCTTCTCGGCCATTTTTCAGCGGAGGGGGTCGAGGTCGAGCTGATCGATTCGCCCTCCCCGGGCGCCGCCGCCGCCGGCCTCCTCGACGGGAGCCTCGATGTCAGCTGGGGCGGTCCGATGCGCGTGATGAAGGCGCGCGACGAGGTTGGCGGCCCGCCCATCATGGCGTTCTGCGAGGTCGTGCGCCGCGACCCGTTCTATCTCGTCGCGAGGAGCTCCATCGGGACGTTCGCGCTCGCCGACCTCGCACAGCTGCGCATGGGCTCCGTCTCGGAGGTTCCCACACCCTGGCTCTGCCTGCAGCACGACTTGCGCGAGATCGGCCTCGATCCTGAGCGTCTCACGCGCGTGGCGGGCCAGTCGATGGCCGAAAATGTGGAGGCGCTTGCGGCCGGTACGCTCGACGTCGCGCAGATGTTCGAGCCTTTCGCGGCGCGCGCCGAGCGCCTCGGCATCGGCCGCGTGGTCCATGCGGCGGCGGCACGCGGCGAGACGAGCTATACGACGTTCCTCGCCACGCGGGACAGCATCGCCCGCAATCGCGACGCCTTCGCTGCGATGACGCGCGCCATAGCGCGCACGCAGGCGTGGCTCGCGGCCAATCCGCCCGAGGCCCTGGCGGAGGTGGTGTCGGCTCTCTATCCGGACGTGGCGCGCGAGGATCTGGTCGCTGCCTTCTCGCGTTACCGGACGGCACGTCTATGGGCGACGGATACGCGCGTATCACCGGCAGGATTCGACCGGCTGGCACGCAGCCTGCAGTCCGGCGGTTTCATCCGCCATTTGCCGGCCTACGAGGACTGTGTCGCCGACCTCGGCTGAGCTGCGGAAGGCACGGCTTCGCGCCGATTCGCACCGATCTCGTCGAGGCGAGCCGGCAACGGGCTGATCCATGACTGCACCGACGAGCAGGACGACTGGCGGCCGCCATCCCTGGCTGCATGAGATGACGGCCGTGATCGCGCTTGGCTGGCCGCTGGCTCTGACCAACCTGGCGCAGATCGCCATGACCGTCACCGACGTGCTCATGATGGGACGGCTCGGGCCTGACACGATTGCGGCGGGGGCACTTGGCTCCAACGTCTACTTCATCCCGCTCATTGTCGGCATCGGTCTACTCAACGCCACTGCGCCGCTGGTTGCCGCGAGTCGGGGACGCAACCCCCAGGATCATGGCGCGGTAGCGGGTATCGTGCAGCAGAGCCTCTGGTCGGCGGTGGCGCTCGCGCTGCCCTGCTGGGCCGTGCTCTGGTGGACCGAGCATCTGCTGGTCGCAATGGGCCAGGATCCGTCGCTTGCAGCCGAGGCCGGCCGATATGTCCGCGCGCTGCAATGGGCGCTGTTGCCGTTCTGGGGCTATCTCGTGCTGCGCTCGTTCGTCGGCGCGCTGGAGCGGCCGGTGTGGGCTCTGGCCGTCGGCATCGGAGGGGTTGCGCTCAATGCCGCCGGCAATTGGTGCCTGATGCTGGGCCACTGTGGGATGGCCCCGCTCGGCATTGCAGGCTCTGGCCTCGCGACGACGCTGGCCAGCACGGCGATGCTCGTGGCCTTGGCGATCGTCTCCACGCGCGGCAGCTTCGCGAGGTACGCCATTCTGCGCCGGCCCTGGCGCTTCGATGTCGCGGTGCTGCGGGCCCTGTATCGGCTTGGATTGCCGATGGCCGCCACGCTTCTGTTCGAGGTGACGATTTTCAACGCGGCGGTCTTCCTGATGGGGTTGATCGGAGCCGCGGCGCTCGCCGCGCATACGATCGCCATCCAGCTCGCCTCGCTCACCTTCATGGTGCCGCTCGGGATCGGTCAGGCGGCGACGGTGCGTGTAGGGCTGGCGTTCGGCCGGAAGGATACGGACGCCATCCGTCGCGCCGGCTGGTCTGCGCTCGGCCTCGGCACCGCGTTCATGGGTGCGATGGCGCTCGTCATGCTGCTGGCGCCGAGGACACTGATCGGGGCTTTCCTCGATACCTCGGTGCCCGCCAATGCCGAGGTGGTGTCGCTGGCCACGACATTCCTCCTGCTGGCCGCCTTGTTCCAGATCGCCGACGGAGCACAGGCGGTCTGCTCCGGCATGTTGCGCGGCCTTCACGACGCCCGCGTGCCGATGATCTATGCCCTTTTCGGATACTGGGGGTTTGGCCTGCCGTTGGGATGGCTGCTCGCGTTCCCACTCGGACTCGGTGGCACCGGCATCTGGATCGGCCTGGCCGCCGGCCTCGCAGTCGTCGCCGCGCTCATGATCTGGCGGTGGATGCGCCGCGACGCGCTGGGCCTGGTCGGCGCTGGCGGACGACGCTGACGATGGAGCACCACGCAGCGCGAGCAGCGGTGCCGCAAGGCTCTTGCCACCGACGCCGGAAAGCCTGAACCTTCTGCAAACAGGCATATGTCACGTCACCGGAGGGCGCATGAAGGGCAAGGCACTGGCGGGGATCAAGGTGATCGATCTCACGACCACCATCGCGGGCCCGCACTGCACGCGGCTCCTCGCCGACCTCGGCGCCGAGGTGATCAAGATCGAGGGGCCCGAGGGCGACAGGATGCGCACCCGGCCGCCCCTCCGCGCCGGTGCCTCGACGAGTTTCGGCCAGCTGAATGCCGGCAAGCGCTCGGTGGTGCTCGACCTGAAGGACCCCGTCGCGCAGAAGGCGGTGCGTCAGCTCGCGGCCAAGGCCGACATTCTGGTTGAGAACTACCGGCCGGGTGTGACGCGCAGGCTCGGCCTCGCCTATGCGCAGCTCGTCGAGGTCAACCCCAGGCTGATCTACGGCTCGATATCCGGCTATGGCCAGACCGGCCCGTCGTCCGAGCTCGCGGCCTATGCGCCGGTCATCCATGCGGCGTCCGGATACGATATGGCGCACCTGTCCTATCAGCCGGGCCGCACGCAGCCCGACAACTGCGGCGTCTACATCGCCGATGTGCTGACGGGCACCTATGCTTTCGGTGCGATACTGGCGGCGCTCAACCAGCGCCACACCACGGGGAAGGGGCAGCACGTCGACGTCTCCATGCTCGAGAGCATGCTCACGTTGACGCTGACGGAGATGCAGGCGGCACAGTTCACCATTCCGCCTCCGCCCAAGCGGCACATGTTCAGCCCCGTCGCGACCAAGGATGGATACATCCATATCGCCGTGGCGAGCGAGCGCACCTTCCAGGGCCTTGCCGAGGCCGCCGGACGCAAGGATTGGATCACCGATCCGCGCTTCGAGAAATACATGGACCGGCGCTCCAACTGGGCCGAGCTGATGGACGAGCTCGAGAATTGGTCGCGCACGCTCGTGTCGACGGATGTGCTCGCCGCGCTGGAGCGCTGCAACGTGCCGGCCTCGCCCTACCGCACGGTGAAAGAGGTGATGGACGATCCCCAACTCGCGCATCGCGGTGCCTTCACCGAGGTCGAGGACGCTGGCGGCGCGTTCAAAGTGCTCAATCCGCCGTTCCGACTTTCGCAATCGGAGACGCGCGCCGGCGGCTTTGCGGCCGCCCTCGGAAAGCACACCGCCAGCGTCCTGGCGGAGGCAGGCCTCACGGCCGAGGAGATCGCCGGATTGACGGCCGGCCGCTCGGGCTGACGGGCTTCCAAGTCCGCGGCGGCCGTGCCGACTCGAAGTCTTCGACCGCCGCTGGGCCGATGTCGCATCCAACAAAAGCGACAGGATGGCTGGGCTACTTCGCGCCGAGCTTTGTCACGTCGAGCTTGGCGTAGACCTCCCGGTAGATGAGGTCGGAAAGCTTGGTCTCGTCGGACTCGATCGGCTTCGCCAGCTTCTCGTACTTGTCGTAGAGCTTGCGGTAGTTGGCGACGAACTCGGCGGCATCGGGCAGACCGAGTTGCTCCTTCGCATTCTGCACGGTGTGCTTCAGATCGTTCTCGACGAACTCGTTACGCCGTTTCAGCAGCTCCGGGTCCGGCTCGACGACTGGGATGCCCTTTTCCTTCGCGACCGCCAGCCCTTCCTTGTCGCCCTCCAGGAACGCCACGGTGGTCCGCACCACGGCCTTCGAGATCGAGCGCAGCAGCGCCTTGCGCTCGTCGAGCGTCAGTGCCTGCCACGTGCTCTTGTTCGTCGAGAAGAGGGCCCCCGATCGGAACGAGCCCGTATTGAGCAGGATCACCTGCTTGGCGATGTCGCCCAGCCCGTGGGTCTTCAGCCCTCCGACCGCATAGAGCACGCCGTCGAGCGTCCCGCGCGACATGGCCTCGTACATGCCGGCCGTCGGCATGTTGACGGCAACGGCGCCGACGGCTTGGCAGAAGCGGTCCCACAGGGAGCCCGCCGCGCGAAGCTTCTTCAGCCGGATCTTCTCGAGCGAGTTGAAGTCGGCGCCGGCGATGACGACGTAGGGCGGCGTCGAGATGCCCGACAGCGGCAGCTGGTTCTGCTTGTCGAATTCGGCGAGGCAGGCCGGGCAGTGCAGTAGATAAAGCTCGGTCACGGCCATCATGCCGGCGATGTCGTCCGGCCCGACCATCGCTAGATCGTTGATGACGACGCCGTGCGGATAGTAGGCGGGCGTGTACGTCATCACCACCTGCCCCATGTCGGCGACCCCGTCGCGCACGCCGTCCGAGATGGCCTTCGCGCCGAGCAGCGACTCGCCCGGGAAGACGCGAATGGTCACGGAGCCTTTGGTCTCGCGCTTCACCTCGTCGGCGAGAAACTGGTAGCCGATCCCGATCGGGTGCTTCGGCGAGACGAAATAGGCGGCTTTCAACTGCTTTGCCGCGGCGGGGGCGGCGGTCGCGCAGAGTGTGGCGGCACCGAGCACGAGCGCGGCGAGCGGAGCTTTCATGGGGTTTCCCTTTGCTGCTTTTTGTCCTTGTCCGGTCGTCGACTCCCGTGACGAACAAGGCGCCCGCCCTCCTCCAAGGGGCGCGGCCGTCATTTCACCCGGGCCTCCGGGTGCAATCGGGAAAGGCGACGGATGCCGGGGCTGGAAGGCCGCGGGGACGGCGCCATGGCGCGGTCCGGCGCCCAGAGGCTGCGTGGTGCGAGGGTCGCG
>JBFWQN010000288.1:0-6841 GCA_050249405.1 Hyphomicrobiaceae bacterium
ACCGACGCAAGCGAAGCGATGCACACGAAGAGGAGGGCGATGGTCGGAAGGCGCGATCGAATCATCGGCGGGCCGCAGCAGCTGTCGACGGATGACTAGTGCACCATCGATGCTAAGAAATAGTGGTCGCATCACGCCGAGGTTAAGGCGGCAGGCGTGCCGGAGCGGATTTTTGTCCTGCCCCGTCCAGCCGGGCGGCGCCTTCGGGCTTGCCGGATGTATTCGATGCTGCAATCGCCGCGCGGCCCCCGGTTTCGGCTAAGGGAGGACGATCCGTCGAGAAACATCGTCTGCCGTTGCGGATGCTGTCGTGAGCAGAGCCGGCGTCGTTTGACACGGAGGAACGGCGCCGGGCACCATCCTATTCGCGATGAGTGGAACAATCAGCCGGGGGCTTTCTCATGTCGCCTCGTCTCGAAGGAAAAATCGCCATTATATCGGGCGCCGGGCAACAGAAGGGCGAAGGCATGGGGAACGGCCGGGCTGCGGCCGTCCGTTTCGCCAAGGAAGGGGCGCGTCTGTTTCTCGTGAGCCGAAGCGCGGAGTCGCTCGAGGAGACGCGGGATATTGTCAGAGCGACCGGAGCACAGGTCGAATGCGGAGTGGCCGACGTCAGCAAGGAAGCGGATTGCGCCAAGGTGGCTGCAGCTGCAGTCGCCAAATATGGCCGCATCGACATTCTTCATAATAACGTCGGCATCGTCGATGTGGATGGCGACACGACGACGATCGACAGCGCCAAATGGCGCACAGCGCTCGACGTCAACCTGACGGGGGCCATGCACATCAGCAAGCATGTGTTGCCGGTGATGCGCGCCCAGCGACATGGCTGCATCACGCACGTGAGCAGCATTGCCGCTCTCTGCTCCTATCCGTTGATCGCCTACAAAACCTCAAAAGCCGCCCTTCTTGCCTTCGTGCAATGGTTAGCATACGAGAATGCGCCCTACGGGATCAGGTGCAATGTCATGATGCTGGGCATGATCGATACGCCGATGGGGATAGAAACCTACCATCAGAAATCCGGGACGCCCCGGGACGAGATCCGCAAGCAGCGCGATGCATTGGTTCCGATGGGCCGCATGGGCACCCCCTCTGAAACGGCCAGCGTCGCGACGTTTCTGGCCTCCGACGAGGCGTCCTACGTGACCGGTGCCATTATCCCGGTCGATGGCGGCTACACGACACGCGTCGGATAGCCATTCCGGCACCGGCTCGACCCAGCCTACCGCTTCGGCCGTACGCCGCCGATCATCTGGTTCTGCACGCCCGCGCCGAGGAGGGCGCGCTTCGAGGATATGACGCCCGCGTTGATGCCCATCCAGCCGATCTCACCCGAGAGCCGGCCGTACTCGATCTTGGGGCAGCGGTTCATGACCACCTCGAGGCCGGCGGCCTCGGCCTCGGCTGCGGCCTCGTCGTTGCGCACCGAAAGCTGCATCCACACCACCTTCAAGCCGAGACGGTCCTTCTCCGCGAGGGCCTCGCGCGTCACCTCGAGCGCTGCCTCCGAGTTGCGGAAGATGTCCACCATCTCGACCGGGCTCTCGACCTCGGCGAGCGAGGCGGCCACGCGCTGGCCGAGGATGTCCTTGCCGGCCAGGGTCGGGTTGACCGGCACCACGCGGTAGTTCTTGCCGATCAGGTACTTCATGGCGAAGAAGCTCGGTCGATTGATGTTGGCCGAGGCACCGACCATGGCGATGGTGCGCACCTTGCCCAGGATATCGGCGATGTAGGCGTCGTCGTAGCGGTCGTGGTCCATGTCGCCTCCCGGCGGTGCTGCGTGCACCCTGAGCTAACGTGCCGCCGCCGTCGAGGGCAGGTCGCCGTAGCGCAGCGTGGCGAGCGGACGGTCGGCGAAATAGGGCACGAAGCCCAGCCCTTCAAGCCGCTCGCGCGCAGCGGCGATACGGTCTGCGTCATCGAGATATTCGACCGCGAGCACCGTCTTTCCGGCCTGCGTCAGGCGTTGCAGGAGCGTAATGCGCTTGGCGATCACGTTCTCGGGGTTGGCTTTCTTCTCCGTGAACTCGCCGTAGAGGAGGTCCTCCTTGCCGAGCCCGTCGACAAGCGCCACGTAGGCATCGTCGGTGAGCAGCTCCTCGCCATTTTGCGGCACGACCGCGAACGCAGGCTTGCCGATGCGTCCGACCTCAGCAATCCGCCGCACGAGCGCGCGCATGTCGTCCAGGGCGCTGGGGCGACGCTTGGCGATCGGCTCGATGCTCGAGTCGATCTTGTCCAGGTAGACGCCATCGAAGCCCGCCGCACGGATGCGCTCGACGTAGCCGCCGGGGCCGACGATCAGCGCCTGCCATCCCGGGTCCCAGTAGCGGACCGCGAAATTGCCGCGCCAGGACGTATTCTCCGGTCCGAGCCAGCTCGGTGCCAGTAGCCAGCCCAGCCAGCGCGTGTACCACTTGCCGCCCCAGTACCAGCGCCAGTAGTCGCGATAGGTCTCGGCCTCGCCGATGGAGAGATAGGCGAGCACCATGCGGCGGCCGCCGTCCGGCCGCGTCTGCATGCGTTGGACCTCCTCGGCGGTGAAGGCGCCCTCGGCGCTGCCGTCCCTGGAGTAGTCGATGACGACGAGGTCGTGCGGGCTGCCGGCGATGCGGTCCACCTTGGCGTGCTGCAGCTGGTATCCCCAGCTGCGCACGTGAGCGAGAGGCCCTTTTCTCTCGGCCGTCTGGGCCATCGAGGCGGTTGCGAAGCAGCCGGCGGCGACGAGCGCGACGGCCAGCCGAATTGCGGCAACGCAGAGGCGAGGCCAGGAGAGGCCGCGAGGAGGGCGTGCGCGCGCGATCATGGAAGGGCTCTCGGGGTTGCGTTCAGATCGGCCGCGGCGAGTCGCTGGCCGGCAAAGGCGGGGGCAGCACGATGCGGCCATCCGCGTCGAGGGGAAAGTACGGGTTCCAGGCCACCTCCCAAAGGTGGTTGTCCGGGTCGGCGAAGTAGCCGCAGTAGCCGCCCCAGGCCGCCTTTCGGGCGGACTTTGTAATGCTGGCGCCGCATTCGACAGCATGAGCGAGCGCTGCGTCGACCTCGGCCTCGCTGGCCACATTCCAGGCAAGCGTCACTGCGGCAAAGCCCGTCGGCCGGTCCGGCACCTGGGCGTCGGCTGCAAGCGCTGCCCGGTCGAACAGCCCGAGCGCGACGCCCCCCGCCTCGAAGAACGCCACCGTGGGCTGGCTCGCCGACGAAGCGACGAAGCCTAGCGCCTCGTAGAAAGCGCGGGAGCGGGCGAGATCGGCGACGCCCAGCGTGACGAGACAAAGCCGTGGCCGGCTCATTCAGCAGCCTTTCCAGACGGGCCGGCGCTTCTCGATGAAGGCGCCGATGCCCTCCTCGGCGTCCTGCAGCATCATGTTGTGGACCATCACCGCCGCAGCCTCGGCGTAGGCCTCCGCCACCGGCATCTCGATCTGGCGGTAGAAGGTCTCCTTGCCGATGGCCACGGTTGCCGGCGACTTCGAGGCAATCAGCTCGGCCATGGCGATAGCCTCGCTGCGGGCGCTGCCCGCCGGCACCACCCGGTTCACGAGGCCGTAGTCCCGAGCCCCCTCGGCATCGAGCATCTCGCCGAGCAGCAGGATCTCCATCGCCCGCTTGCGCGACACGTTCCGCGTGAGCGCGACCATCGGGGTCGAGCAGAACAGACCGATGTTGACGCCCGGCGTCGTGAAGCGCGCGTCCCGGCCTGCCACGGCGAGGTCGCAGGTGGCGACGAGCTGGCAGCCCGCGGCCGACGCGACGCCCTCGACGGCCGCGATGAACGGCTTCGGCGAGCGCGTGATCGAGAGCATCAGCCGCGCGCAACGGTCCATCAGGTGCGCGAAGTAGGCCCGGCCCCCGTCGGCATCGCCCCGCCGTGCCGTCATCTCCTTCAGGTCGTGGCCGGACGAAAAGGCGGGTCCCTCGGCAGCGATCACGATCGCCGCCACGCCGGGCGCCGCCGAAAGCTCGTCGACGGCTGTCTGCAGCGCCCCGATCAGCTCTTCCGATAGCGAGTTGCGCTGGGCGGGCCGATTGAGCGTCAGCGTAGCCACGCCCGCGCGCCGCTCGACGAGCAGCACGCCGTCACGTCCGGCGGGAGCCGGAGCGATGTCCTGCATTTCTGTGCCTCCCGCCGTTCGCCGTCTCGGCTGCTACTGCAACACTTTCTCGATCTCGGCGCGGCGCTTCTTCACGATCTCGACGTTCTCGGGATACTGCAGGGGCGGTGTGTGCTTCAAGGCCTCGGCCAGCTCGTCGAGCATCTGCTTCTTGTCCTTCTCGGGGATCGTCGCGTCCGCCTTGATGTCGGCGATCTCCTTGTTGATGGAGGCGATCGGGTCCGTGAACGCCCCCGACTGAGGATCGAGGCCACCCATCACCATGGAGATGTTGAAGGCCACGTCGTCGAAATCGACGAAGCTTTGGAAGCCATGCTTCTTGGCGATCGCCTCGAGCTCGGCCTGGACTTTGGGGTCGGGCTTGTCGGTCGGCTGTCCCCCCTGCTTCTGGGCGAGAGCCGCCATGTCCTTCTGAGCGCCGATGAAGCCCGAGATCTGTGCATCGGTGAGCTTGATCTGCTTGAACGCCTGATCGCCGCCGGCGGGTGCCTGCGCGACCGCGGGCCCTGCGAGCGCCAGACCCGCCACGGCCACAAGGGCCGCGAGAAACCTCTTACTGCGCCTCATTGCAACCATCTCCTGGATGTTCACCGGGCCCTCGCCCGAGGCTATAGAAGCCTATCATCACGAGCACACGACTGGGACGCGATTAAGGATGTCGAGCAAAGCACCGCCTCGCACGCCGTTGACCACCGCGGACGTGTCCCGCCTCATCGACGAGACGTTCCCGGAAATCCACGCTGCCGGACGGCAGATGGAGGTCGAATCCGTCGGTGATCGCGTCGCACGGGTACGCCTCGGTATCGATCCGCGCAATCTGAGACCGGGCGGCACGGTGTCCGGCCCCGCCATGTTCACCCTCGCCGACTTCACCATCTACGTCGCGCTCATCGCCACTCTCGGCCCTATCGCCATACCCGCCGTCACCAGCAATCTCGCGATCACATTCCTGTTACGGCCGGACCCTGTGGACGTTGTGGCCGAGGCGCGGCTGATCCGGATCGGCCGGCGTCTCGCCTATGCCGAGGTGGCGCTCCACTCCCTCGGGCGCGAGGAGATGATCGCGCATGCGACGGGCTCCTATGCCCTGCCGCCGGTCGCCAGCTCGTGAGGTAATATTTGACCACATGTGTGGTTGTCTAATACCTCTATTCTAAGTCTCTGATTTATAAGTTATAATTGCGCAGTTGCCGATTGTATTGCGATTGACGGACGCGACTCGGTCGGCTATACGCTGCCGGAGCGTGCCGCGCCGCACCCGACCGAACGCGCCGACCGGCGCTGCGGCGGACCAGGCGCACCTCGGGAGATGCCAGGAATGAAGACCTACTCCGCCAAGCCCGGCGAGGTGGAAAAGAAATGGGTGTTGATCGACGCGAAGGGCCTCGTCGTCGGTCGCCTCGCCAGCCTCATCGCTATGCGCCTCAAGGGCAAGCATAAGCCGACGTATACGCCGCACGTCGACATGGGCGACAACGTCATCGTCGTGAATGCCGACAAGGTGGTGTTTACGGGCAACAAGCGCGAGGACAAGCAGTACCACCGCCACACCGGCTACCCCGGCGGCATCAAGACGACCACGCCGCGCCGGCTGCTGGAAGGCAAGCATCCCGGCCGCGTGATCGAGCTTGCCGTCGGCCGTATGCTGGCGCGCGGCCCGCTGCAGCGCAAGATCATGGGCAACCTCAAGGTCTATGCAGGCCCCGAGCACCCGCACGAGGCGCAAAGCCCCGAGAAGCTCGACATCGCCGCGATGAACCGCAAGAACGTGAGGGCCTGATCCACATGGCCAACGAGCCCAAGACCTTGTCCGACCTGTCCGAGTTGCAGGGTGAGGCCGGCGCCATCGCCGCCGAGACCAGCACGCCGGGCGCGCCCGTTCACCAGCAGAAGCTCGACAAGCTCGGCCGCGCCTATGCCACCGGCAAGCGCAAGAACGCCGTCGCCCGCGTGTGGGTGAAGCCCGGTGCCGGCCGGATCACCGTCAACGGCAAGACGTACGAGACCTATTTCGCACGTCCGGTGCTGCAGATGATCCTGAAGCAACCGCTGCTCGCCTCCAACCGCATGGACCAGTTCGATGTCACGGCAACAGTCGCCGGCGGTGGTCTTTCGGGGCAGGCAGGCGCGGTGCGCCACGGCATTTCCAAAGCGCTGACCTACTACGAGCCCGAGCTGCGGGGCGTTCTCAAGAAAGGCGGCTTCCTCACGCGCGACAGTCGCGTGGTGGAGCGCAAGAAGTACGGCCGCATGAAGGCCCGCCGGAGCTTCCAGTTCTCGAAGCGCTGAGGAAACTGCAATCGACTTTCATCGAAAGGCCCGCTTTTGCGGGCCTTTCATATTTCTACACGCCCGTCACGACCGCTCCGTGTGTCGCCGCAGCGCTGCGGGCGCACCGAGATCAGCCGTTATCGCTCGGTGTGATCGTTGGCCACGCGGCTTGCCGAGCTGCAGCCAGCGCGCCTGCTCCTCGTCGTCGACGAGGCCAATGCCGATCCGGTAGACGGAGCGATCGTCCGCGCTCGGCCTTGTGGCTTCATCCGAATAGTCGCCCGCATAGTCCATGAGACCATCGGGCCGGCAGAGGTCAGGCGCATTCCAGTCGGAGAGGCACGCCGGATCCACGAGCTGCTTTTGCGGGCTCGGGTCGGTGCGCAGCCAATTTCGCAAAGCATCGATGATTGCTGTCGACATGGGTCCTCCAAATCGAGGAACGCGAAAAG